>NZ_JBWKZH010000028.1:0-71086 GCF_059424305.1 Hydrogenophaga sp. GW456-12-10-14-TSB4
GCGGTGGGTCATTTGGGGGTTTTCCCGGTGGGACATTGTAAAATCGATTGGCTTTGTCCAGACAAACCGAGAATTCCCACAAACCGAACCCGTCGCAACCGACGCCCGCCCCGTCATGAAATTGCCTGTTTCCTTCCTTTGCGCCGCTGCTGCCGCAGCCCTGTCGTTCAGCGCCCAGGCGCAATCGGCCAAGCCCGATCTGGCCAAGGGCAGCGCCATGTACGGTCAGGCCTGCGTGGCTTGCCACGCAGCGGACGGCAACTCGACCACGCCGGCCAACCCGAAGCTCGCCCAGCAGCACCCCGAGTACCTCGTCAAGCAACTGCAGGAATTCAAGTCGGGCAAGCGCGACAACGCCATCATGAAGGGCTTTGCGTCGGCCCTGTCCGATGCCGACATGCGCAACATCGCCTACTGGCTGGCCGATCAGAAGGCTAAGGGCGGCGCTGCCACCGACAAGGACCTGGTGCGCCTGGGTGAACGCATCTACCGCGGCGGCATCGCCGACCGCCAGATCGCTGCCTGCGCCGGCTGCCACAGCCCCAACGGCGCCGGCATTCCGGCGCAGTACCCGCGCCTGTCGGGCCAGCAGGCGGAGTACACCGCCACGCAGCTCAAGCACTTCCGTGACGGCACCCGCAAGAACAACGCACAGATGACGGGCGTGGCCGCCAAGATGAACGACCGCGAAATCCAGGCGGTGTCGGACTACATCGCCGGCCTGCGCTGATCGGTCGCCGGGGGGCGCAAGCCCCTCGGGCCTGGCCGGGATATAAGCGGACATGAATATTTGCCGGCACAATGCAATAAACCCCACCGGGCGTTGAACCGCCAGCCACAAAACACATCACATCAGGGCGCGTTCCGGGACTTCCGGGGCCGCCCTTTTTTGTTGACCGTTCTTCTGCCTTCCCTTCCTCCATGACCGTCTCCACCCAAGGCC
Organism: Hydrogenophaga sp. GW456-12-10-14-TSB4; assembly: GCF_059424305.1. NCBI lineage: Bacteria > Pseudomonadati > Pseudomonadota > Betaproteobacteria > Burkholderiales > Comamonadaceae > Hydrogenophaga > Hydrogenophaga sp. GW456-12-10-14-TSB4. Next base: position 944 of record NZ_JBWKZH010000028.1, read on the forward strand.
TGCACATCCGCACCGGCTCGCGCATCGTCAGCGAACTGGTGGAGCTGCTGTCGTCGATGCGGTTTGCCATTTCGCTGCTCACCGTGATCTGCATCGCGTCGGTGATCGGCACGGTGGTCAAACAGCACGAACCTTTCATCAACTACGTCAACCAGTTCGGCCCCTTCTGGGCCGACGTGTTCGCCAGCGCACACCTGTACTCGGTGTACAGCGCGTGGTGGTTCCTGCTCATCCTGGCGTTCCTGGTCATCAGCACCAGCCTGTGCATCGCCCGCAACACGCCCAAGATCCTGGCCGACTTCAAGGCCTACAAGGAAAACATCCGGGAGCAGAGTCTCAAGGCGTTTCCGCACCGCGCCGAAGGCGAACTGGGCGAAACACCCGAAGCCGCCGCGAACCGCATCGGCCAGACCTTGCTGGGATCGGGCTGGAAGGTCAAGCTGCAGTCGCGCACCACCGCGGCGGGCACGGGCTGGATGGTGGCGGCCAAGGCCGGTGCGGCCAACAAGATCGGTTACCTCGCGGCGCACAGCGCTATCGTGCTGGTGTGCATCGGCGGCCTGCTGGACGGTGACCTGATGGTGCGCGCGCAGACCTGGTTCAACGGCAAAACCCCGTTCATGGGGGGCGGTCTTATCGCCGACGTGCCGGCCCAGCACCGGCTCTCGGCCAGCAACCCCACGTTCCGCGGCAACCTCCTGGTGACCGAGGGCACGACGGCGGGCACGGCGATCCTTGCGCAGCCTCAGGGCGTGCTGCTGCAAGACCTGCCCTTCTCGGTTGAGCTCAAGAAGTTCATCGTCGAGTATTACGACACGGGCATGCCCAAGCTGTTCGCCAGCGAAATCGTGATCCACGACAACGAGACCGGCGAGAGCAAGGACGCGCGCGTGGAGGTGAACCACCCGGCCAGCCATCGGGGCATCAACATCTACCAGTCCAGCTTCGATGACGGCGGTTCGCGCGTGAAGCTGCAGGCCGTGCCGCTGAACGGGCCCACGCGGCCGTTCGAGATCGAGGGCACCATCGGCAGCTCGACCGCGCTGAGCAACGGCGACGACAAGCTCACGCTGGAGTACACCGGTCTGCGCGTGATCAACGTGGAGAACTTCGCCTCCAGCAACGCCGCCGACGGCGTCGATGTGCGCAAGGTGGACCTGCGCGGTTCAATCGAGAGCCGCCTGGGCTCGGGCCACAAGACCGTGACCGAGAAGACGCTGCGCAACGTGGGGCCGAGCGTGTCGTACAAGCTGCGCGATGCGGCCGGCCAGGCGGTCGAGTACCACAACTACATGCTGCCGGTGGAGATCGACGGTGCGCGCGTCTACCTGCTGGGCTTGCGCGAGACGCCGGCCGAGCCGTTCCGCTACCTGCGCATTCCGGTGGACGACAAAGACGGCCTCGACGGCTTCGTGCGCCTGCGCGCCGCGCTGAGCGACGCCCAGATGCGCGATCTGGCAGTGCGCCGCTACGCGGCCTCTGCGGTGGAAGATGGCCGCCCCGAATTGGCCGAAGCGCTGGCCGCCTCGGCCGCGCGTGCCCTTGGTTTGTTCGCCGGTGCCGAATCGGTGAGCGCCCCCGGCGTGCAGCCCGTGGCCAACGGCGCCGGCGAGAAACCGATCCGCGGCGGCCTGCAGGCCGTGTCGGCCTTCCTGGAAAACAATGTGCCTGCCGCCGAACGTGAGCGCGCGAGCGACGTGCTGGTGCGCATCCTCAACGGCACCCTGTTCGAGCTGATGCAGATCAGCCGCGAGCGCGCCGGCCTGCCGCCGCTGGAACGCAGCGAGGCCTCGCAGCAGTTCATGTCGCAGGCCGTGATCAGCCTGAGCGACACCTTCTTCTATCCGGCGCCCATGACCTTCCAGCTCAAGGACTTCACGCACGTGCAGGCCAGCGTGTTCCAGGTCGCCCGCGCGCCGGGCCAGAACATCGTCTACCTCGGCTGCCTGTTGCTGATTCTGGGCGTTTTTGCCATGCTCTACGTCCGCGAGCGCCGCCTCTGGGTCTGGCTCTCGCCCTCGGGCGAGCAGGCCTCGCAGGCCCGCATGGCGCTGTCGTCGAACCGCAAGACGATGGATGCCGACCGCGAATTTGAAATGTTGAAGACCCAATTGTTGAAGGTGCAACCATGAATACCGTCACCGCCACGCAGACCATCGAGCTGAAGAAGGGTGGTCATCACGGCCAGGGCCTGGAGCCGGGGTATTTCGCGCGCCGCAATGTCTGGGACTGGCTGTTCGCCGTGTTCGTGATCGCGGGCGCTGTCCTGGCTTTCATGCGCTACAACGCGGCCATGGACGGCTACGAGCAGGCCATCCTCGTGGGCACCGTGCCTTGCATGATCTGGCTGGGTTGGTTCTGGCGCCCGCTGCGCACACTCACGGTGGTGGTGACCGCCGTGTCGCTGTTGGCGATCTGGCTGTACCAGACGCCGGCCGGTACGGCCGACCTGGCGCGCGCCGATCAGGTCTTCATGCTGAAGTACTTCATTTCCAGCCAGTCCGCCATCCTGTGGATGAGCGTGCTGTTCTTCATGAGCACCGCGTTCTACTGGGTCGGCATGTTCAAGCGCGCAGGCGACACCTTTGAACTGCTCGGCTCGCGCATGGCCTGGGTGGCGGTGACGCTGGCCCTGATCGGCACCATGGTGCGCTGGTACGAGAGCCACCAGATTGGTCCCGACATCGGCCACATCCCGGTGAGCAACCTGTACGAGGTGTTCGTGCTGTTCTGCTGGATGACCGCCGCTTTCTACCTGTACTACGAAGACCAGTACAAGACGCGCGGCATGGGCGCTTTCGTGATGCTGGTGGTCAGCGCGGCGGTGGGCTTCCTGCTCTGGTACACGGTGGTGCGCGAGGCACACGCCATCCAGCCGCTGGTGCCGGCGCTCAAGAGCTGGTGGATGAAGCTGCACGTGCCGGCCAACTTCATTGGTTACGGCACCTTCGCCATTGCCGCGATGCTGGCCTTCGCCTACCTGATCAAGCAGAGCGCCACCGAGAGCCGCTGGTACAAGCTCGCGCCGCTGTGGCTGCTGGGCGTGGTGCTGTGTTTCGAGCCCATCGTGTTCCGCCAGTCGGCGGCAGAGAACGGCGGCAGCTACTGGTTCGTGTACTTCGGCATTTCGGCCCTGATCGTCGCCACCATCCTGTTCGGTCGCCGCCGCATCGCCGAGCGCCTGCCCAGCTTCGAGGTGCTGGACGACGTGATGTACAAGGCCATCGCGGTGGGCTTTGCCTTCTTTACCATCGCCACCGTGCTGGGCGCCCTCTGGGCCGCCGAGGCCTGGGGCGGTTACTGGAGCTGGGACCCGAAGGAAACCTGGGCGCTGATCGTCTGGCTCAACTACGCGGCCTGGCTGCACATGCGCCTCATGAAGGGCCTGCGCGGCACGGTGGCGGCCTGGTGGGCGCTGGTCGGCCTGGCGGTGACGACCTTCGCCTTCCTCGGCGTGAACATGTTCCTCTCCGGCCTGCACAGCTACGGCGAACTCTGACGCTGGCGGCGCAGGAACTTGTCAGGACCGCTTCGGTCCTAAGATCGTCGAACCAGCGACGCGGCATCTTCCGCCGTCGGGTGTCTTCAGCAAGGATGGCTCCATGCTCATTCGCACGCACGACCAAGGTTTTGATCACCCCCTGTCCAGCGAAATAACGCCACCGGCGGCCTATCGGAACCGGCGCCAATGGTTGCTGGCCGCGGCTGCGGTGGGGGGCGGACTGGCCTCCTGGGCCGGGCGCGACGCCTGGGCGCAGGGCGCTTCGGCCACCCCCAAACCCGGCAAGCTTGGCGCGCTGCCCGGCAAGCGCTCTGCGGTGGACGGCGCGGTGACGATGGAGGCGCTGACCTCCTACGACGACGCCAGTTCCTACAACAACTTCTACGAGTTCGGCACCGACAAGTCCGATCCCGTGGCCTACGCCAAGACGCTCAAACCCCGTCCCTGGACGGTGGCGGTCGAGGGCCTGGTGAACAAGCCCGCCACGTTCGATCTGGACGCCTTGCTCAAGCTCAGCCCGATGGAGGAGCGCATCTACCGGTTGCGCTGTGTCGAGGGTTGGTCCATGGTGATTCCCTGGGTGGGTTACTCGCTCAGCGAGCTCATCAAGCAGGTGCAGCCGCAGGGCAGCGCGAAGTACGTTGAATTCGTGACGCTGGCAGACCCCAAGCAGATGCCTGGCCTGCGCTCCAATGTGCTCGGCTGGCCCTATGTGGAAGGCCTGCGCCTGGACGAGGCCATGCACCCGCTGACGCTGCTGGCCTTCGGCATGTACGGCGAGGTGCTGCCGAACCAGAACGGAGCGCCGCTGCGCCTGGTGGTGCCCTGGAAGTACGGTTTCAAGAGCGGCAAATCGCTGGTGAAGATCCGCTTCACCGACAAGGAGCCGCGCACCGCGTGGAATGTGGCGGCACCGCAGGAGTACGGCTTCTACTCCAACGTCAATCCCGAGGTCTCGCACCCGCGCTGGAGCCAGGCCACCGAACGCCGCATCGGTGAAGGCGGCGGCCTGTTTGCCAAACGGCGCCAGACGCAAATGTTCAACGGCTACGCGCCCCAGGTCGGTCAGCTCTACGCCGGCCTGGACCTTCGCAAGCTGTACTGAGCCGCATGCAGCGCCCGCCTGCCGGGGGGACGGCCAACCGCGTGCTCAGCCACGGTGCCACCAAGCCGGTGGCGTTCCTGCTCGCGAGCCTGCCTTTTGTGTGGCTGGTGTTCGCGGCCTTTGCCGATCGCCTGGGGGCCAACCCGGCCGAGGCCCTGATCCGCTCGCTGGGTGACTGGACCCTGCGCTTCCTGGTGTTGGTGATGGCGATCACGCCCTTGCGCGTGAGCCTGGGCTGGCCGGCGCTCCTGCGCCTGCGGCGGATGGTGGGGCTGTTCGTATTTTTCTATGCCTGCATGCACCTGCTGGCCTACGCCTGGTTCGACATGGAATTCGACCTGACGGGCATCGCGGCCGATGTGGTCAAGCGCCCGTTCATCCTGGTGGGTTTCCTGTCCTGGCTGTTGCTGCTGCCACTGGCCGCCACCTCGTTCAACCGCGCCATCCGCACCCTGGGGGCGCGGCGCTGGCAGCTGTTGCACCGTGCGGTGTATGTGATCGCCTGCCTCGCGGTGTTGCACTTCTTCTGGATGCGCGCCGGCAAGAACGATTTTGCCGAGGTGGCCGTGTACGCCGTGATCCTGGGCAGTCTGCTGGCCTGGCGCCTGTGGCGCCGCTTGAGGAGCTGAGTCCGTTCAGGCCTGCTTGCCGCGCCAGCGTTCCACCAGCGCGATGGCCTCGCCCATGATGCCGCGGCGGAAGGCGAGCACGCACACCACGAAGATGAAGCCGATCACCATGGTGACCGACTCGCCCAGGCCGTTGAACCAGTCGATACCGGTCACACCCGCCAGGAAATGGCCGATTTCGCCGAGCTTGTTCTCCAGCGCGATCACCACCGCGGCACCCACCAGCGGACCGGACAGGGTGCCCAGGCCCCCCACCAGCGTCATCAGCACCACCGAGCCGGACATGGTCCAGTGCACGTCGGTGAGTGTGGCAAAGCCCATGGCCAGGGTCTTGAGCGAGCCCGCCAGGCCGGACAGGGCCGCCGACAGCACGAACACCAGCAGCTTGAAGCGCTGCGTGTCGTAGCCCAGGGAGATGGCGCGCGGCTCGTTCTCCTTGATCGCCTTGAGGATCTGACCGAAAGGGGAGTGCACGATGCGCATGATCAGCAGGAACGCCGCCACCGTGATCAGCAAGGTGAAGTAGTACATGGTCATGTCGTTGCCGAGCTCGATGAAGCCCAGCAGGCGGCCGCGCGGCACAGCCTGCAGGCCGTCTTCACCGCCGGTGAAGGGCATCTGCAGGCAGAAGAAGAACAGCATCTGCGCCAGCGCCAGGGTGATCATGGTGAAGTAGATGCCCTGGCGGCGGATCGCCAACGAGCCCACCAGCCAACCCAGCACCGCGCCCGTGAGCGTGCCGAGCACCAGGCCCAGTTCGGGCGGCACGCCCCAGACCTTCAGCGCGTGGCCCGCGACATAGGCCGAGCCGCCCAGGAAGGCCGCGTGGCCGAACGAGAGCAAGCCTGTGTAGCCCAGCAGCAGGTTGAAGGCCGACGCGAACAGCGCGAAGCACAGGAGCTTCATCACCAGCACGGGGTAGATGCCGATGAAGGGCACGGCCAGCAGCACCAGCAGCAGCAAGCCGTAGAGGATGTTCTTGGAAGTCGTGTTCATGCGGCTGGCTTCACTTTTCCTTGCCGAACAGGCCGGCCGGCCGGATCAGCAGCACGATGGCCATGATGACGAAGACCACGGTGGACGAGGCCTCGGGATAAAACACCTTGGTCAATCCTTCGACGATGCCCAGGCCCAGGCCGGTGAGGATCGTGCCGAGGATGGAGCCCATGCCCCCGATCACGACCACGGCAAAGACGATGATGATGAGGTTCTGCCCCATGAGCGGGGACACCTGCATGATGGGCGCGGCCAGCACGCCCGCCAGACCGGCCAGCGCCACGCCGAAGCCGTAGGTCAGGGTGACCATCAGCGGCACGTTGATGCCGAAGGCTTCCACCAGCCTGGGGTTCTCGGTGCCGGCGCGCAGGTAGGCGCCCAGTTTGGTTTTCTCGATCACGTACCAGGTGGCGAAACACACCACGAGCGAGGCCAGCACCACGAAGCCGCGGTAGTTCGGCATGACCATGAAGCCCAGGTTGGTGGCGCCGGAAATGGGGGCGCTGTAGGGCAGGCCCGAGACCCCATAGGCCGAGCGCAGCACACCTTCCAGCATCAGCGTGAGGCCGAGCGTGAGCAGCAGCCCGTAGAGGTGGTCGAGCCGGTAGATCCAGCGCAGGAACAGCCGCTCGATGACGACGCCCAGCAGACCCACCAGCAGAGGGGCCAGCACGATCATCACCCAGAAGTTGAGTTCCAGGTAGTTCAGGCCCATCCAGGTCAGCACCGCCCCTAGCATGAACAGCGCGCCGTGCGCGAAGTTGATGACGTTGAGCAGGCCGAAGATGACCGCCAGGCCCAGGCTCAGGATGGCATAGAACGAGCCGTTGACCAGGCCCAGCAGCAACTGGCCCATCAGGGCGGACAGGGGTATTCCGAAGAAGTCCATCGGCGGTGCGTGGGTTGGGTGGGTCAGGCGTTGCAGTGGCAGGCAGCGCGGGCCGGGGCCCGCGCCGCTGCGTCAGATCACTTCCAGAGCGCGCATTTCGATTCGGCCTTGGTCGTGAAGACATCCTCGCCCTTGAGCGTGGCGGCGACCTTCATGTAGTCCCAAGGACTCTTGGAGTCGGCCGGTTTCTTCACTTCCAGCAAGTACATGTCGTGCACGTAGCGGCCGTCCGGACGGATGGTGCCCTTGCCGAAGAAGTCGTCGATCTTCATGCTCTTGAGCTGTGCCATCACCTTGTCGCTGTCGGTGGTCTTGGCCGCCGTCACCGCCTTGAGGTAGGTGGTGGTGGCCGAATAGTTCGCGGCCTGGATGCTGGTGGGCATGCGCTTGGCCTTTTCAAAGAACTTCTTGGCGAACGCGCGGCTGGCGTCGTCCTTGTCCCAGTACCAGCTGTCGGTGAGGTACATGCCTTGCGTGTCCTTCAGACCCAGGCTGTGGATGTCGGTGACGAACATCAGCAGGCCGGCGAGCTTCATGGTCTTGGTGATACCGAACTCGCTGGCAGCCTTGATCGAGGCGATGGTGTCACCACCGGCGTTGGCCAGGCCGAGGATTTTCGCGCCCGAGCTCTGCGCCTGCAGCAGGAACGAGGAGAAGTCGGAGGTGTTGAGCGGTGCGCGCACGGCGCCCTTGACGGTGCCACCAGCGCCTTTCACGACGTTGGCGGTGTCGGTTTCCAATGCGTGGCCGAAGGCGTAGTCGGCGGTCAGGAAGAACCAGTCCTTGCCACCTTGCTTCACGACGGCGCCGCCGGTGCCCTTGGCCAGCGCCACGGTGTCGTAGGCATAGTGCACGGTGTAGGGCGAGCAGGCGGCATTGGTCAGTGCCGATGAACCTGCGCCGTTGACGATGTAGAGCTTCTTCTTCTCCTCTGCCACCTTGGCCGTGGCCAGGGCGGTGCCGGAGTTGGTGCCGCCGATCATGACGTCCAGGTTTTGCGTGTCGATCCATTCGCGGGCCTTGGACGCCGCGATGTCGGCCTTGTTCTGGTGATCGGCGCTCAGCAGCTCGATGGGCTTGCCCAGCACCTTGCCGCCGAAGTCGTCGATGGCCATCTGGATCGCCATCGCGCCGTTCTTGCCGTCCACGTCGGAGTACAGGCTCGACATGTCGGTGGTGAAGCCGATGCGCACTTTGTCCTGTGCATGAGCCGCGGTGAGCAGCCCTGCGGTACCCAGGGCCAGGGTGAGCAGTTTGACGGTGTGTTTCATGCTGTCAGTCTCCGTAGAAGTGGCGGTTGGGGAAAAGGGGCGAACGGTGAACGGGGGAGGCCTCAGACGCCCAGCAGTTCGTGAAGAACGGGCATCTTCTCGGTCAGCTGGGAAGCGCTGAAGTGCTCGACCATGCGGCCGTGCTCCATCACGTAGAAGCGGTCGGCCAGCGGGGCGGCGAAGCGGAAGTTCTGCTCCACCATGACGACGGTGTAGCCCTTGCTCTTGAGCATCTTGATCATGCGGGCCAGGGCTTGCACGATCACGGGCGCGAGGCCTTCGGAGATCTCGTCGAGCAGCAGCAGGTGGGCACCGGTGCGCAGGATGCGGGCCACGGCCAGCATCTGCTGCTCGCCACCCGACAGGCGCGTGCCCTGGCTGTGCCGGCGCTCGGCCAGGTTGGGGAACATTTCGTAGATGTCCGCCAGCGACATGCCCTTGCCCGAGCCCTTGAGCGTGGGCGGCAGCAGCAGGTTTTCCTCGCAGGACAGGCTGGCGAAAATGCCGCGTTCCTCGGGGCAGTAGCCGATGCCGTGGCGCGCGATGCGGTGGGTGGGCAGGTGGATGAGCTCCTGGCCGTTGCTCTGGATGGAGCCCTTGCGCGAACCGGTCAGCCCCAGGATGGCGCGCAGTGTGGAAGTGCGGCCCGCGCCGTTGCGTCCCAGCAGGGTCACGACCTCGCCCGGTTGCACCACCATGTCCACGCCGTGCAGCACATGCGATTCGCCGTACCAGGCTTGCAGGTTTTTGATCTCCAGCGCCGGTGCGGTCATCAGTGCGCTCCCTGGAGCTGGCCGTCGGTGGTGCCCATGTAGGCCTCCATCACGGCGGGGTTGCCCGAGACCTGGGCGTAAGAGCCTTCGGCCAGCACGGCGCCGCGTTGCAGCACCGTGATCGTGTCGGCGATGTTCGACACCACGCCCATGTTGTGCTCCACCATCAGGATGGTGCGCCCGGCGGCCACCTTCTTGATGAGCTGGGTGACGCGGTCCACATCCTCGTGCCCCATGCCCTGGGTGGGTTCGTCCAGCAGCATCAGCTCGGGCTCCATGGCCAGGGTGGTGGCGATCTCCAGCGCGCGCTTGCGGCCGTAGGGCAGGTTGACCGTGGTCTCGCGCGCGAAGTCCTGCAGGCCGACTTCGGTCAGCAACTGGTGGGCCCGTTCGTTGAGCTGGTTGAGAGAGCGTTCGCTCTTCCAGAAGTGATAGGCCGTGCCCAACTGGCGCTGCAGGCCGACGCGCACGTTCTCGAGCACGCTGAGGTGGGGAAACACCGCCGAGATCTGGAAGGAGCGGATGATGCCGCGGCGCGCAATCTGCGCCGGTTGTTCGCGCGTGATGTCCTGGCCGTTGAACAGGATCTGGCCCTGCGTTGGTTCCAGGAACTTGGTCAGCAGGTTGAAGCAGGTGGTCTTGCCGGCACCGTTGGGTCCGATCAGGGCATGGATCGCGCCGCGCTGGACGCGCAGATTGACGTCATTGACGGCGGTGAAACCCTTGAAGGACTTGGTGAGCTGGCGCGTTTCCAGAATGGTGTCGGCGGTCTTGTCGTGCATGGGGTGGGGGCGCTTCCAGAAGGCAGTCGATCCATGTTGCTGTGCACAATGTGGACGGATTCTGGAGGACGGTCCCTGACCGGCCTATAGGTGCAAACACCGAGGGGAGTATCGGGTGTGGCTGCACCATGAGAGGGCATGCACGCCGCGGTGTCGCGCGCGCGACCGCTCGCGATGTCAGAGCAGGCGTTCGAGCCGCGTCTGATCGGCGAGGGATTCGCGCGCGCGAATCAGATGGGCCTGTGCGCCGTCCACCAGCACCTCGGCAGCACGGCCGCGCGTGTTGTAGTTGCTGGCCATGCTCATGCAATACGCGCCGGCCGACAGCACGGCCAGCAGGTCACCCGATTGCACTGCGAGCGCGCGGTCGCGGCCGATCCAGTCGCCGCTTTCGCACACCGGGCCGACCACGTCCCAGGTGAGGGTCTCGGCCGACGCACGGGGTGCGACCGGCACGATGCGGTGGAAGGCTTGGTACATCGCCGGGCGCGGGAGATCGTTCATCGCGGCGTCCACGATGAGGAAGTTCTTCTGTTCGCCGGGCTTGAGGTACAGCACCTCGGTGAGGCACACGCCGGCGTTGCCCACCAGCGAGCGGCCGGGTTCGATGCAGATCCGGCGATCACCAAAGCCGCGCGCGTCCATGCGCTGCAACAGGGCCTGCCAGAGCACGTCGGCCTCGGGCGGGTTGTCGCCCTGGTAGTCGATGCCCAGGCCGCCGCCGAAGTCGATGTGGTCGATGGGCACGCCCGCGCCCTCGATCTGCTCCACGAGGTCGAGCACGCGGTCCATGGCGTCGAGGTAGGGCCCGGTCTGCGTGATCTGGGAGCCGATGTGGCAATCGATGCCGACCACGCGCAGGCCGTCACACGCCGCCGCGTGGCGGTAGGTCGACACCACGTCTTCGTGCGCGATGCCAAACTTGTTGCCCTTGAGGCCGGTGGAGATGTAGGGGTGGGTCTGCGCATCCACGTTGGGATTGACCCGGATGCTCACCGGCGCGCGCAGGCCCATGCCTTGGGCCACCTCGTCCAGCACGTCGAGTTCGGCCCGGCTCTCCACGTTGAAGCACCCGATGCCGACGGCGAGCGCCTGCCGCATCTCGGCGCGGGTCTTGCCCACGCCGGAAAAAATGACCTTGGCCGGTTCGACGCCGACCGCCAGGGCGCGTTCGAGTTCACCGCCCGAGACGATGTCCAGCCCACAGCCGGCGGCCACCAGGGCTTGCAGGATCGCCAGCGACGAGTTGGCCTTCATGGCGTAGCAGATCAGGTGCCGACGGCCGGCCAGCCCCCGCTGGTACGCCGCCAGCGCCTGCAACATGGCCGCGCGGCTGTACACGAACAGCGGCGTGCCGTGTTCTTGCGCGAGCGCGGCCAGGGACACGCCTTCGATCATGAGCTGGTGGTCCTGATAGCCGACAAAGGGAGGCAGCGAGGTGGCGGGCAGGCCGGCAAGAGTGGTCATGCGATGCGATGCGAAGCGAGGAGGGCGGCGGGTCAGCGTTGGGCTGGCGTGGCCGAGGTGTCTGCGGGAGTCGCCGGGGCGGCAGGCTTCCGGGTTGTTTTGGGCTCGTCGGGGCCCGGCAGGTACAGCGGGCCCCTTTGGCCGCAGGCCGAGAGCACCAGCGCGGTGATGGCGATGGCCATGAGCCGCGAGGGGCCGATGCCCCGACCTAGAATGCGTTTCAAACCAAACATCGACGCATTGTAATGACCGACACCGAATATCAGGACCGCGCAGAAGCCCTGCTGCGGGCGATTGAACTGGCCTGCGACCGCATCAACGACGACACCGATGCCGACGTCGACAACCAGCGGGTGGGCGGCATGATCACCCTGACGTTTGCCAATGGAAGCCAGATCATCATCAACCTCCAGAAGCCGTTGCACGAGGTGTGGATGGCCGCTCGCGCCGGCGGCTTTCACTACAAGCACGATGGCAGCGCCTGGATGGACACCAAGGGGCAGGGCGAGTTCTTCGCCCACCTGTCCCGTTGTGCCTCGGAACAGGCAGGGTTGTCGCTGAGCTTCAGTTCCTGAAGAGATCCAGGATGCTGCGGCGCTCCTCGGTGGGCGCTGCAGGTGGTTTGGACACAGGGACCCCATTGGCGTCCAGCTCGGGTGCCGCCCCGGTGGCGCCTGGCATGGGGTCTTGCAGACCCAGGCTGTGCACGCCGCGTCCGGGGCCGAACTCCTCGTAGTACCACTCACCGCCCACGTTGATGACGCCGGCGGGCGGGGTGTAGGTGGCCACGGGAACGGCCTTGAGGGCCTCCGTCATGAAGGAAATCCAGATCGGCAGGCTCAGCCCGCCGCCGGTTTCGCGGCTGCCGAGGTTGCGTGGCGAGTCGTAGCCCACCCAGGCCGCCGCCACCAGCGTGGGTTGGTAACCCACGAACCAGGCATCCACCGAGTCGTTGGTGGTGCCGGTCTTGCCGTAAAGATCCGTCCGCTTCAGGGTGGCCTGCGCCCGCGCGGCCGTGCCGGACCGGGTGATTTCCTGCAGCAGGCTGTTCATGATGAAGGCGTTGCGGGGCTCGATCGCGCGTTGCTCCTCGGTGGGGCTCACTTCCGGGGCCTCGTACAGCAGCTTGCCCTTGTGGTCGCTCACCCGCAGGATGAGCGTGGGCGCAATGCGGTAGCCGCCATTGGCAAACACCGAGTAGCCGGTGGCCATCTGCATCGGTGTGACCGAACCTGCGCCCAGGGCCATCGTCAGGTACGGGGGGTGCTTGTCGGCGTCGAAGCCGAAGCGCGACACCCACTGCTGGGCACTCTGCGTTCCCACCAGCTGGAGCACGCGGATGGACACCATGTTCTTGGATTTGGCCAGCGCGCGCCGCACCGACATCGGGCCTTCGAACTGGCCGTCGTAGTTCTTCGGTTCCCAGGGCTTGCCGCCGGTTTCGCCGGCGGAGTAGAAGAGCGGTGCGTCGTTCACCACCGTCATGGGCGTCACGCCCTTTTCCAGCGCCGCGGAGTAGATGAACGGCTTGAAGCTCGAGCCGGGCTGGCGCCAGGCCTGTGTGACGTGGTTGAACTTGCTCTTCTGGAAGTCGAACCCGCCGACCAGCGCGATCACCTTGCCGGAGCGCGGGTCGAGTGCCACGAAGGCCGACTCGACCTCGGGCAGTTGTGTGATGCGCCAGACCTTGGGCGCCGTCTGCACGACGCGGATCACGGCGCCCGGCCGGATCTTGACGTTGGGGCCTGCCTTGTCGGATAGGCCGGATTGCACGGGCTTGAGGCCTTCGCCGGTGATCTCGAACGGTTCGCCATCCTGGCGCACCGCCACCACGCGCTTGGCATTGGCTTCCAGCACCACGGCGGACAGCAGGTCGTCGTTGTCCGGTCGGTCGGTCAGGGCCTCGTCGATGGCGTCGTCGCGAGCCGCCTTGTCTTCCGGCAGGTCGATGAACAGCTCCGGGCCCCGGTAGAACTGGCGCCGCTCGTAGTCCAGCACGCCCTGGCGCACCGCACGGTAGGCCGCGAGCTGCTCGTTCGCCTTGATCGTGGTCGTCACGACCAGGCCGCGCGTGTAGGCTTCCTCGCCGTATTGGGAGACGATGGACTGGCGCACCATCTCGGCCACGAATTCCGCGTGGGGCCGGTTCGACGGATTCGTGGCCCTCAGCTTGAGCTGCTCGGCTTTGGCCACCTCGGCCTCTTCGGGCGTGATGAAGCCGTTCTCCACCATCCGGTCGATGATGTGCAGCTGGCGGGCGCGTGCCCGGCGCGGGTTCTTGACGGGGTTGTAGGCCGACGGCGCCTGGGGCAGGCCGGCGAGCATGGCCGCTTCCGCGATGGTCACGTCCTTCAGCGACTTGCCGAAGTAGATCTGCGAGGCGGCGGAGAAGCCGTAGGCCCGCTGGCCCAGGAAGATCTGATTCATGTAGATCTCGAGGATCTGCTCCTTGGTGAGCATGTGCTCCAGCTTGAACGTCAGGAGCACCTCATAGATCTTGCGGGTGTAGCTCTTCTCGGCGGAGAGGTACACGTTGCGGGCCACCTGCATGGTGATGGTGGAGGCACCCTGGCTCTTGGCCTGGCGCAGGTTGGCCAGCGCGGCGCGCATCATGCCGCGGTAGTCGACGCCGTTGTGCTCGAAGAACCGTGCGTCCTCGATGGCCAGCACCGCGTTCTTCATCACTGCGGGAATCTCGTTGATGGTGAGCAGGTTGCGCCGCTCCTCGCCGAACTCGCCGATCAGCGATCCGTCGGAAGAGATCACGCGCAGCGGCAGCTTGGGCCGGTAGTCGGCCAGGCCGGCGACTTCGGGCAGGTTGGGGTAAGCCACCGCCAGCGCGATGCCCACGGCCATCAACACGCACGCAACACCTGCCACCGCCAGTCCGGCCAGACCCACCACCAAGCGACCGATCCAGATGAGTGCTGTGTGCCCGGTCAATACTGATGACGTGTCGGAGGGGCGGGTCGAAGAAGTGTCGTTCTTGGGCATGCAGTCGTTCAGAGCCGGAGCCCGTGATTATAAAAATCGGGATGCCGAGCACCGAAGGGCTCGCCCGGCATATTGTGAGTTGTTGTGTATTTCCCGGCCAAACAGCCGATGAAGCGGTGAACACCGGGTCCAGGATGCGTATGCTTTTGACAACGTTGCAGTTTGTCTCAAAGGCAAAAAATCTTTGCTGGACAAGGGGCTTACTGCTAGCATTCAAGTGAATTGTTAAGTTTGGCGACGCTTTTTGTCACCGTTTTTTGGGGGCCACCTTGATCTCATTGGGGTCGTTATTCAGCCGTGAACCGGCGCCCTTGCTGGGCATCGATGTCAGCTCTTCCAGTGTCAAGTTGGTGGAGTTGAGCCGCAACCGTTCGGGCGATCTGGTGCTGGAGCGTTGCGCCATGGAGCCCCTGGAGCGTGGTTGGATCACCGATGGCAACATCGAAAAATTCGACGAGGTGGCTGAAGCGGTGCGCCGCGTGGTCCGCAAGAGTGGCAGCAAGACCAAGAACGTGGCGCTTGCCTTGCCGGCCTCGGCCGTGATCACGAAGAAGATCATTCTGCCGGGCGGACTGTCCGACAAGGAGCTCGAGGCCCAGGTCGAGTCGGAAGCCAACCAATACATCCCGTTCTCGCTCGATGAAGTGAGTCTCGACTTCTGCGTCATCGGCCCCAGCGCCAACTCCGTGGGTGACGTGGAGGTGCTGATTGCCGCGTCGCGCAAGGAGAAGGTCTCGGATCGCCAGGGTCTGGCCGAAGCGGCCGGGCTCAAACCGGTGGTGATGGACGTGGAGTCCTACGCGTCCCGCATGGCCGCTGGCCGCGTGATCGAAACCTTGCCCAACCAGGGGGTGGACTCGCTGGTGGCCTTGTTCGAGGTGGGCGCTTTGACCACCAGCATGCAGGTGATGCGCAACGACGACGTGCTGTACGAGCGGGATCAGGCCTTTGGCGGTGCCCAGCTGACGCAACTCATCGTGCGCCAGTACGGCTTTTCCTCAGACGAAGCCGAGGCCAAGAAGCGCTCGGGCGATCTGCCCGACGACTACCGTTCCGCGGTGCTTGACCCCTTCATCGAAAGCATGGCCCAGGAAGTCGGCCGCGCCCTCCAGTTCTTCTTCACCAGCACGCCTTACAACAAGGTCGATCACATCCTCCTGGCCGGCGGCAGCGCCGCGCTGCCGGGCCTGACCGAGGCCGTGACCCACCAGACCTCGTTTGCCTGCATGGTGATCAATCCTTTTGACGCCATGGAAATGGCCGCCTCCGTGCAGGCGCGGAAGATGTCTCGCGAGGCGCCTTCGTACCTGACCTCCACCGGGTTGGCGCTGCGGAGGTTCTACCAATGATCCTCATCAACCTGTTGCCTCACCGTGAGGCAACCCGCAAGCGCCAGAAGGACCAGTTCTTCACGCAGCTGGGCCTGTCCGCGTTGCTGGGTGGGGTCATCTGCGGTGCCGTTTTCACCTGGTACCAAGGCCAGATCTCTGCGCAGCAGGATCGGAACACCTTTCTCCAGGGTGAGATCGCGAAGCTGGACGCCGAGATCAAGGACATTGCCAACCTTCAGCGGGAAATCGCCTCCTTGCGGGCACGCCAGACCGCGGTGGAAAACCTGCAGGGCGACCGCAATCTGCCGGTGCACCTGCTGGACGAGCTGGTCGCGCAACTGCCCGACGGTATCTACCTCACCAGCATGAAGCAGGACAACCAGAGCGTGCTGCTGGTGGGCGTGGCCCAGTCCCAGGAACGCGTGTCCGATCTGCTGCGCAACCTGTCGAACAACAGCCCCTGGCTGGTGCGACCGGAGTTGGTGGAGATTGTGGCGGCCAAGCCCACGGCAGGCAACCGCGATCAACGCCGTGTGTCGAACTTCACCATCCGGGTTTCGCTGAAGCGTCCTTCCGCGCCGCCTGCGGCCGGACCGGCCACCGCTGCGCCTGCCGCGCCGCGCAAAGTCTGATCAAGGGACCCGCGCAACATGGCCAAAACGCCCAAGATCAACGTGGATTTCAAAGGAATCCAGGACAAGCTCAAAGCCCAGTTCACCGGACTGGACCCCAATGACCCATCGCAATGGCCTGGGTTGCCCCGCAACCTGCTGTTTGTGGCGGTGTGTGTGGCTTTCGTGGCTGCGCTGTGGTTCGCCTGGCTCAAGAACTCGGACGAAGAACTGATTGCTGAGAAGGCACGCGAAGTTCAGCTGCGCGAGGACTACCGCAAGAAGCTCGTGCAGGCGGTCAATCTGGACGCCTTGCGCAAACAGCTGGAGCAGGTGCAGCAATACGTGACGCAGCTCGAAAAGCAGCTGCCGAGCAAGGCCGAGATGGACGCGCTGCTGTCGGACATCAACCAGGCAGGCCTGGGCCGCAGCCTGCAGTTTGAGCTCTTTCGCCCCGGTCAGGTGAGTGTGAAGGAGTACTACGCGGAACTGCCGATCTCGGTGCGCGTGACCGGCACCTACCACGACATCGGGCTGTTTGCGGCCGACATCGCGAACCTCTCGCGCATCGTGACCCTGAACAATCTGACGCTTACGCCTATCAGGGACCGCGAAGGCGTCCTGACGCTTGATGGCACGGCCAAGACATTCCGCTACCTGGATCAGGAAGAGATCGCCGCCCAGCAGAAGGCTGCCGCACCGAAGGGAGCCAAGAAGTGACGCACCGCCGATGGATCCCAACGGTTGCCACCGTGCTGCTGGCATCGACCCTGACGGCCTGTACCTCGTCCGGCCAGGATGAACTCCAGGTCTGGATGCAGACCGAGCGCAACTCGATCAAGCCTTCGGTTCAGCCGATTCCCGAACCCACCAAGTTCGTGCCCCAGGCCTACCTGGGCGAGCGTCAGTTGCCGCCGTTCAGCGAAGAGAAGCTGGCCAGCGTGCTGCGCGGTGCCCAGCCGTCGCCCGTGGCCAACGCGGGGCTCATCGAACCTGAATTGAACCGCCGCAAGCAACCGCTCGAAGCCCATCCGCTGGACGCGATGGTCATGGTCGGCAGCCTCAACCGCGATGGCAAGCTGGTCGCGTTGGTGAAAGTGGATAGCCTGTTGTACCAGGTCAGGCCCGGCAACTACCTGGGCCAAAACTTCGGACGCGTCACCCGCATCACCGAGACCGAGGTGGTGATGCGCGAGATCGTGCAGGATTCGGCAGGGGAATGGATCGAGCGCGCTGCGGCGCTGCAACTACAAGAGGGTGCTTCTAAATGAACAAGCCAAACAGGGCAACGGGAATCGCAGCAGTGGGGCAAGGGCTGCTCAAGGGGGCCGTGTTTGCCTGCATGACGCTGACGGCCGTGTGGGCGCAGGCTCAGAACGCGATCCAGTCGATCACGGGGGGCATCCAGGGTGGCGTCGAAGTCATTCGCATCAACACCACCCAGCCGCTGACGGCGTTGCCGACCGGTTTCACCATTCAGGCCCCTGCGCGCATCGCGCTGGATTTTCCCGGCGTGGCCAATGCCATCGGCCGCAATGCGGTGGACATCAATGAAGGCAACCTCCGGTCGGCCAACGTGGTGCAGGCCGGTGACCGCACGCGCGTGGTCATCAACCTGAAGCAGTCGGCCGCCTACGAAGCCCGGATCGAAGGCAAGACCCTGCTGGTGGTGCTGGAGCGCACCCAGTCGGTGAGCGCTGCGTCGGCACCGCCTTCTTCGGCCTTTGCCGAAAACCGCAACCGCGATGTGGCGGCCTTGCGAGACATCGATTTCCGCCGCGGCGTGGGCAATGCGGGCCGGGTGGTGGTCGAGCTGGCCAACAACCAGGTCGGTGTGGACATTCGCCAGCAGGGCCAGAACCTGGTGGTCGAATTCCTCAAGACCTCGCTGCCGGAGGGTCTGCGCCGCCGGCTGGACGTCAGCGACTTCGGCACGCCGATTCAAAGCGTCACCACCTCGCAGGCGGGTGACCGCGTGCGCATGGTGGTCAGCCCGACCGGCAACTGGGAGCATTCCGCGTACCAGAGCGACAACCAGTTCGTGCTGGAAGTGCGCGAGCAAAAGATCGACTCCACCAAGCTGACGCAAGGCCCGGGCTACAGCGGCGAAAAGCTGTCGCTCAATTTCCAGAACATCGAAGTGCGGTCGCTGCTGCAAGTCATCGCGGACTTCACCAACTTCAACATCGTGACCTCCGACTCGGTCACCGGCGCCGTCACGCTGCGACTCAAGGACGTGCCTTGGGACCAGGCGCTGGACATCATCCTGCAGGCCAAGGGGCTGGGCATGCGCAAGTCCGGCAACGTGCTGTGGATCGCCCCGAAGGACGAGATCGCGGCCCGTGAGAAGCAGGAACTCGAATCCAAGGTGTCCATCGAGAGCCTGGAAACGCTGCGGACGCAGGGCTTCCAGATGAACTACGCC
Source organism: Hydrogenophaga sp. GW456-12-10-14-TSB4 (assembly GCF_059424305.1). Taxonomy (NCBI): domain Bacteria; kingdom Pseudomonadati; phylum Pseudomonadota; class Betaproteobacteria; order Burkholderiales; family Comamonadaceae; genus Hydrogenophaga; species Hydrogenophaga sp. GW456-12-10-14-TSB4. The sequence goes on from NZ_JBWKZH010000028.1 coordinate 19,719, forward strand.
AAGGCGGCCGACATTGCGACACAGCTCACCTCGACCGGCAGCGGTGGCTCCGGCAGCACGAGTGCCCGCATTCTGTCCGATCGCGGCAGCGTGATTTCCGAGCCTCGCACCAACCAGCTCTTCGTGACCGACATCGCGTCGCGCCTGGAGCAGGTGCAGGAGCTGATCCGCAAGCTCGACATCCCGATCCGTCAGGTGATGATCGAAGCACGCATCGTGGAAGCCGACGACACCTTCGGCAAATCCCTGGGCGTTCGTTTGGGCGGCGGCGTGCGTGGATTCAACGCGGGTTCGGCCAACGGCAACCCGATCCAGGGCAATTTCGGTTCAAACTACGGTGCTGCCACGACGGGCCCCACGCTGACGTCGGCGCCATTCGTGAACCTGCCGGCCAACCCGAGCACGGCTCAGGCGGCTTCCTTCGCGCTGTCGCTCTTCAACCCCAGCGCCTCCCGGTTCCTGAGCCTCGAGATTTCCGCCCTGGAATCGGACGGCAAGGGCCGCATCGTGTCGAGCCCGCGTGTGGTCACGGCCGATCAGGTCAAGGCCTTGATCGAACAAGGGACGGAATTCCCGTACCAGACGGCGACCTCCAGCGGTGCCACGGCCATTGCGTTCCGCAAGGCCAACCTGAAGCTGGAAGTGACGCCGCAGATCACGCCTGAGGGCAACATCATTCTGGACCTGGACATCAACAAGGACAGCCGCGGCGAATCGACGCCGGACGGTATCGCGATCAACACCAAGCACGTGCAGACGCAGGTCCTGGTGGAGAACGGCGGTACGGTGGTGATCGGTGGTATCTTCGAGCAGACCGAGCGCGACGAGGTCAACAAGGTGCCCTTGCTGGGTGATTTGCCCGCGGTGGGCAACCTGTTCAAGTCGCGCAACCGCATTGCGAACAAATCGGAGCTCCTGATCTTCATCACGCCACGTGTGTTGGGGCGCTCAGCGATCAATTGAGCGGCTCATCCAGTTTCCTGATCGGCTTGCCGGGGTCCGGCAAGTCGACGGTCGGGCGACAACTGTCCCGGCGCCTCGCCCTCCCTTTCTTCGATTCCGACCACGTCATCGAGCAACGCCTGGGTTGTTCGATCCGTGAGTTTTTCGAGCGGGAGGGCGAGGCGCGTTTTCGCGACCTCGAGGCGGCGGTCATCGACGAATTGACCCAGGGTCCGTCGGCCATCGTGTCCACCGGTGGCGGCTCGGTGTTGCGGCCTGAGAACCGAGCGTGCCTGCACGACCGCGGCAAGGTCTTCTACCTGAAGTCCACACCGGAAGAGGTGTACCGCCGGCTCCGGTACGACCGCAACAGGCCCCTGTTGCAGGTGGACGATCCCTTGCAGCGCATCCGCGACCTGTTCGATGCGCGCGATCCGCTCTATCGCGAAACCGCGCATTTCGTCATTGAAACCGGGCGCCCCTCGGTGGCCACGCTGGTCAACATGATCGTGATGCAGCTGGAGCTCGCCGGTGCGGTGCCGCCTGCCGCGGCGGAGTCCCCGGACCCTGGCGCCTTGTAGCCGCCGGGCCATGGCCCTCGCACCGAATAAACTCGGTGCCCATGACCTCACAGCCCACGACCCCGCGCGTTCAACAGGTGAACATCGATCTCGGTGACCGCAGCTATGGCATCGTGATCGGCCCCGGTGTGCTGGACGCACCAGAGAGCTACGCGGATCTGCCTCGCGCCGCCAGCGCCATGATCGTCACGAACCAGACGGTGGCCCCGCTGTACCAGGAGCGGCTGCTCAAGGTGCTGGCACCGCACTATGCCGTGATCCACACCGTGGTGTTGCCCGACGGCGAGGCCTACAAGACCTGGGAGTCGCTCAACCTCATTTTTGACGCCTTGCTGTCGCACGGCTGCGACCGCAAGACGGTGCTCTTCGCGCTGGGCGGCGGCGTGGTCGGCGACATGACCGGCTTCGCCGCGGCGAGCTACATGCGGGGCGTGCCCTTTGTGCAGGTGCCCACCACGCTGCTCGCGCAGGTGGATTCGTCGGTGGGGGGCAAGACCGCCATCAACCACCCCCTGGGCAAGAACATGATCGGGGCCTTCTACCAGCCTCAGCGCGTGTTGTGCGACCTCGACGTGCTCATGACCTTGCCGGAGCGCGAGCTCAGCGCGGGGCTGGCCGAAGTCATCAAGTACGGGCCGATCGCCGACATGGCCCTGCTGGACTGGATTGAAACCAACATCGACGCGCTCATGGCGCGCGATGCCGCCGCACTGGCCTTTGCGGTGCGCCGCAGTTGCGAGATCAAGGCCGGGGTGGTGGGGCAGGACGAACGCGAAGCGGGCATGCGCGCGATCCTCAATTTCGGCCACACCTTCGGGCACGCCATCGAGGCTGGCATGGGCTACGGCGCCTGGTTGCACGGTGAGGCTGTGGGGTGCGGCATGGTGATGGCCGCGCGCCTGTCGGCCGCGCTCGGTCTGGTGGACGCCGCGTTCGTCGAGCGCTTGGTTGCCCTGGTGCGGCGCGCGGGACTGCCCACGGTGGCACCCGTGCTCGACAGCCGCGACAACGTGGGTCGCTACCTCGACCTCATGCGAGTGGACAAGAAGTCCGAAGGCGGGGCCATCAAGTTCGTGTTGATCGATACCCCGGGCCATGCCGCCGTGCGCAGCGCCCCCGATGCGACCGTGGCCCAGGTGATCGAAACCAGCTGCCGGGCCTGATGGCCATGACCTCCCCCGCGATGCCCGCCGGACTCGCGGATTGCGCCAGCAGTCCGGCGCACAGCCGTGGCCGCCGACACCCCGAACCCGAGGCGCCGACCCGCACGGCGTTTCAGCGCGATCGGGACCGCGTGATCCACTCGACCGCGTTCCGGCGGCTGGTTTACAAGACCCAGGTGTTCCTGAACCATGAGGGCGACCTGTTTCGCACGCGCCTCACCCATTCGCTGGAAGTGGCTCAACTGGGCCGGAGCATCGCGCGTTCGCTGCATTTGAACGAAGACCTCGTCGAAGCCATCGCCCTGGCGCACGATCTGGGGCACACGCCGTTCGGGCATGCCGGACAGGATGCCCTCAACGCCTGCCTCAAGGCCGCGTCCGCACAAGCCGCCCCGGGCGACACGGACAGCTGGGGGTTCGAGCACAACCTTCAGAGCCTGCGCGTGGTCGATGAGCTGGAAGAGCGTTACCCCGCCTTCGACGGATTGAACCTGTGTTTCGAGACCCGAGAAGGCATCCTCAAGCACTGCTCCAAGGCCAATGCCTTGCGGCTGGAGCAGCAGGAGCCGGGTGGCGTGGCCTCGCGCTTCCTTCACGGCGGGTCACCCTCGCTGGAGGCGCAACTGTGCAACCTGGCCGACGAGATCGCCTACAACGCGCACGACATCGACGACGGCGTGCGATCGGGTTTGTTGACCATGGATCAGATGGCCGATGTGGAGTTGTTCGAGCACTACCGCCGCACGGCCTTGAAGGCGCACCCGCAGTTGCAAGGCCGCAGGCTGTTGTTCGAGTCCATTCGGCTGATGCTCAGCGATCAGGTCTATGACGTGATCGACACGACGCGCGCGCGGCTTTCGGCAGCGCAGGTCCACAGTGTGGAAGCCGTGCGGGCGCGCCCGCCCCTGGTGGCTTTCTCCGACGGCATGCGGGAGCGCTCGCAGGTGCTGAAGAGCTTCCTGTTTCGCAATCTCTACCGGCATCCGCAGGTGATGGAAACCACCGACCGCGCGCGCCGCGTGGTCAGCGATCTGTTTGATCGCTACATGAACGCCCCTGGTGAATTGCCCGAAGCGCATGGGCGCAAGCAACACCTGGCCCGGGCGGTGGCCGACTACATCGCCGGCATGACGGACCGCTTTGCGATCCGTGAACATGAGCGCCTCTATGGCGCGGTGCTGTTCCCATGACGGCATCGACAGGTCTCGCAGCCAGACCCCTCGCGGCCCTGGTGGTCGCCGTGGGCGTTACCTGCGCCCTGCACGTGGGCAAGCTGCCTGTCGCCATTCCCGTGCTGCGGGAAAGCCTGGGCCTGAGCCTGGTGCAGGCCGGCTTCCTGCTGTCGCTGGTGCAGCTCGCCGGCATGACGCTGGGCCTCGTGGTGGGGCTGATGGCGGATCGTTTGGGGCCGCGCCGCGTCATGCTGGCCGGGCTGTTGCTGCTCGCGGTGGGGAGTGCGTTGGGTGCCCTGGCCCCCAACGTTCATGTGTTGCTGGCCACGCGCGTGATCGAAGGCATGGGGTTCCTGTCGGCGGTTCTGCCAGCGCCCGGCTTGCTTCGACAGCGCGTGCACCATGCGCCCACGCTGTCCCGTTCGCTGGGTTGGTGGGGGGCGTACATGCCCCTGGGTACATCGTTGGCCCTGTTGCTCGGTGTGCCCTTGCTGTCCGCCGTTGGTTGGCGCTGGGCCTGGTTGCTGCTGGCGCTGCTGTCTTTGCTGGCTGCGGTCGGGTTGGCGAAGTGGGTGCCGCCCGATGCACAGGCGCAGTCCGGCACCGCACCGGTGGCCACCGCCCTGGGCCCGCGCCTTCGACGCACGCTGAAGGCCCCGGGCCCGTGGCTGATGGCCCTGGCGTTCTTCCTGTATTCGGGCCAATGGCTGGCCGTGGTCGGTTTCCTGCCGACGATCTACCACCAGGCGGGGTACACCGGTGCCACGGTGGCCGTGCTCAGCGCCCTGGCCGCGGGCATCAACATGGTCGGCAACATCGGCGGGGGCTGGTGGCTCGCCAGGGGCGCGCGCCCAGGGGTGGTGCTGGCGCTGGCCTACGTCGCGATGGGCGTGGGAGCCTGGGTGGCCTTTGGCGCCGAGGGGTACCCGGTGGCGCAGTACCTCGCCGTGCTGGTCTTCTCCGGGGTGGGTGGGCTGATTCCCGGCACGCTGTTTGGCCTGGCGGTCAAACTCGCCCCCGACAACGAGACCGTGTCCACCACGGTGGGCTGGATGCAACAGTTCTCTGCCCTCGGTCAATTCCTCGGGCCGCCGCTGGTGGCCTGGGTGGCCACCCTGGTCGGCGGCTGGCAATGGACCTGGACGGTGACCGGCGCCTCCTCGTTGCTGGGCGTGATGCTCGCGGGCCGGCTGCAGGCCGCCTGGCGCGCCCGACCATAATCGGGGTCGGATTCCCCCGAGCCGCTGTGCGGCGCCCCTTTCGACTGCTTTCATGGCCCGTCTTCCCCGCCTGACCGTTGCAGGTTACGCGCACCATGTCATCCAGCGTGGCAACAACCGCCAGGACATCGTGCGCAGCGATGCCGACCGCGAGTTCCTGCTGGAGTTGCTTGGCGAGAACGCGCGCAAGCACGGTGTGGCCTTCAACGCCTACGTGTTGATGGACAACCATTTCCATCTGCTGCTCACGCCGGAAACGGCGGAAGGCGTGCCGCTGATGATGCAGGCCGTCGGGCGGCGTTACGTGCGCTACTTCAACGACCGCTACCAACGCACCGGCACTTTGTGGGAAGGGCGCTACAAGTCCACCCTGGTCCAGACCGAACGCTACCTCCTGGCCTGCATGGTCTACATGGACCTCAACCCCGTGCGGGCCGGCATGGTGGTGGACCCGAAAAACCACCCCTGGTCCAGCCACCGCCACTACATCGGGCAGGCCCCGGACCGCCGCATCACGCCGCCGGCCGTTTACTGGGCGCTGGGCAACACCCCCTTCGCCCGGGAAGCGGCGTACACCGAGTTGGTGCACGCGGGACAGACCGGCGCGCAGCAGGGCGCCATCACCGACGCCACCTTGCACGGCTGGGCCCTGGGGGATGCGGACTTCGCGGCGGAGTTGCAAAAGCGCACACCGCGCCGCATCGCACGTGGCCGCCCCGGGCGCCCCGCGTCCACGCCCTCCGACGAGGGCTGAACACACCCAACACCCTGTTCAAACGATTCGTCTCGCTACTTTTAATCTGTCCCCAATAAAACGCCGATCAAATTTGTCGGGATTTAATTGGAATCTGACCCCTATTAATCTGCTTGGCATTGTTGTTGCAATGCAATAAGCTCGCAATCCCGTTTTTGCTTTACGCCCCACGAACCGAGAAGGAAGCGCCATGACCACGGCAGCCGAACAGCAGCACCTCCAGCAACACGGTCTGTACGACCCTTCGCATGAGCACGACGCGTGCGGTGTGGGCTTCGTGGCCCACATCAAGGGCGAGAAGAGCCACGCCATCGTGAAGCAGGGCCTGAAGATCCTGGAGAACCTGGACCACCGGGGCGCGGTCGGTGCCGACAAGCTCATGGGCGACGGGGCAGGGCTGTTGATCCAGCTGCCCGATGCGCTGTACCGCGAGGAGATGGCGGCCCAGGGCGTGGCACTGCCGCCGGCGGGCGAGTACGGCGTGGGCATGATCTTCATGCCCAAGGAACACGCCAGCCGCCTGGCTTGTGAACAGGAGATGGAGCGCGCGATCGCCGCCGAAGGCCAGGTGCTGCTGGGCTGGCGCGATGTGCCGGTCAACCGCGACATGCCGATGTCGCCCACGGTGCGCGAAAAGGAACCGATCATCCGCCAGGTCTTCATCGGCCGCGGCAACGACGTGATCGTGCAGGACGCGCTGGAACGCAAGCTCTACGTGATCCGCAAGACGGCCAGCGCCAACATCCAGCGCCTCAAGCTGACCCACAGCAAAGAGTACTACGTGGTCAGCATGAGCAGCCGCACCGTGGTCTACAAGGGCCTGCTGCTGGCCGACCAGGTGGGCACCTATTTCCGCGACCTGGAAGACGAGCGCTGCGTCTCCGCCCTGGGCCTGGTGCACCAGCGCTTCTCGACCAACACCTTCCCCGAGTGGCCGCTGGCCCACCCGTACCGCTACGTCGCGCACAACGGCGAGATCAACACCGTCAAAGGCAACTACAACTGGATGAAGGCGCGCGAGGGCGTGATGTCCTCGCCGGTGCTGGGCGCCGATCTGCAGAAGCTGTACCCGATCAGCTTCGCCGGCCAGTCCGACACCGCCACCTTCGACAACTGCCTCGAGCTGCTCACCATGGCGGGCTATCCGCTGGCCCAGGCCGTGATGATGATGATTCCCGAGCCCTGGGAACAGCACACCACCATGGACGGCCGTCGCAAGGCCTTCTACGAATACCACGCCGCGATGATGGAGCCCTGGGACGGCCCTGCCTCCATCGTGTTCACCGACGGTCGCCAGATCGGCGCCACGCTGGACCGCAACGGCCTGCGCCCTTCGCGCTACTGCATCACCGACGACGATTTCGTGATCATGGGTTCCGAGTCGGGCGTGCTGCCCGTGCCGGAAAACAAGATCGTGCGCAAATGGCGCCTGCAGCCCGGCAAGATGTTCCTGATCGACCTGGAACAGGGCCGCATGATCGACGACGAGGAGCTCAAGGCCAACCTCGCCAACAGCAAGCCCTACAAGCAGTGGATCGACAACCTGCGCATCCGCCTCGATGACGTGGAAACGCCCGTGGCGGGCGAGGCCGCTCAGGAGCAGCGCATCACGGCCACCGAGCCGCAGTCGGCCGGCGTCGAGCGCGTGGCGCCCGAGCTGCTGGACCGCCAGCAGGCCTTCGGCTACACGCAGGAAGACATCAAGTTCCTGATGAGCCCCATGGCCGCCAACGGCGAAGAGGGCATCGGCTCCATGGGCAACGACAGCCCGCTGGCCGTGCTGTCCGACAAGAACAAGCCGTTGTACAACTACTTCAAGCAGCTGTTCGCGCAGGTGACCAACCCGCCGATCGACCCGATCCGCGAAGCGATTGTGATGTCGCTGGTGTCCTTCATCGGTCCCAAGCCCAACCTGCTCGACATCAACCAGGTCAACCCGCCGATGCGCCTGGAGGTGAGCCAGCCGGTGCTGGACTTCGCCGACATGGCCAAGCTGCGCGACATCGACGCCGTGACGCAGGGCAAGTTCCGCAGCCACACGCTGGACATCACCTACCCCGCTGCCTGGGGCCGCGAAGGCGTGGAAGCCCAGCTGGCTTCGCTGTGCGCGAGCGCGGTGGACGCCATCAAGGGCGGCAAGAACATCCTGATCATCAGCGACCGCGCCATCAGCGCCACGCAGATCGCCATTCCCGCCTTGCTGGCGCTGTCCGCGATCCACCAGCACCTGGTGCGCGAGGGCCTGCGCACCAGCGCCGGTCTGGTGGTGGAGACCGGCACGGCCCGCGAAGTGCATCACTTCGCCGTGCTCGCCGGCTATGGCGCCGAGGCCGTGCACCCCTACCTTGCGATGGAAACCCTGGCCGCCATCAGCCAGGGCCTGCCGGGCGACCTGAGCGCCGACAAGGCGATCTACAACTACGTCAAGGCCATCGGCAAGGGCCTGTCCAAGATCATGTCCAAGATGGGCGTGTCGACCTACATGTCCTACTGCGGCGCGCAACTGTTCGAGGCGATCGGCCTCAACAGCGGAACCGTGGACAAGTACTTCACCGGCACCGCCAGCCGCGTGGGCGGCATCGGTGTGTTCGAGATCGCCGAAGAAGGCATCCGCATGCACAAGGCGGCCTTCGGTGACGACCCGGTGCTGGCCACGATGCTGGAAACCGGCGGCGAATACGCCTGGCGCACCCGGGGCGAAGAGCACATGTGGACGCCCGACGCCATCGCCAAGCTGCAGCACAGCACGCGCGCGAACAACTGGAACACGTACAAGGAGTACGCGCAGATCATCAACGACCAGAGCCGTCGCCACATGACGCTGCGCGGCCTGTTCGAGTTCAAGATCAACCCCAGCACGGCGATTTCGATCGACGAGGTCGAGCCGGCGGCCGAGATCGTCAAGCGCTTCGCCACCGGCGCCATGTCGCTGGGCTCCATCTCGACCGAGGCGCACGCCACGTTGGCCGTCGCCATGAACCGCATCGGCGGCAAGAGCAACACCGGTGAAGGCGGCGAGGATGCGCTGCGCTACCGCAACGAGCTCAAGGGCATCCCGATCAAGCAGGGCCAGACCATGTCGGACCTGCTGGGCAAGGACACCTTTGAGGTGGACTACGAGTTGCAGGCGGGCGATTCGATGCGCTCCAAGATCAAGCAGGTCGCCTCGGGCCGCTTCGGTGTCACGGCCGAGTACCTCAACAGCGCTGACCAGATCCAGATCAAGATGGCGCAGGGCGCCAAGCCCGGCGAGGGCGGCCAGCTGCCCGGCGGCAAGGTCAGCGACTACATCGGCAAGCTGCGCCACAGCGTGCCGGGCGTGGGCCTGATCTCGCCGCCCCCGCACCACGACATCTACTCCATCGAGGACCTGGCGCAGCTGATCCACGACCTGAAGAACGTCGCGCCGCACTCCAGCATCAGCGTCAAGCTGGTGTCCGAGATCGGTGTGGGCACCATCGCCGCCGGCGTGGCCAAGTGCAAGGCCGACCACGTGGTGATCGCCGGCCATGACGGCGGCACGGGCGCCTCGCCCTGGTCGTCCATCAAGCACGCCGGCAGCCCCTGGGAAATCGGTCTGGCCGAAACGCAGCAGACGCTGGTGCTCAACCGCCTGCGCAGCCGCATCCGCGTGCAGGCCGACGGCCAGATGAAGACCGGTCGCGACGTCGTGATCGGCGCGCTGCTCGGTGCCGACGAGTTCGGCTTCGCCACCGCACCGCTGGTGGTCGAGGGCTGCATCATGATGCGCAAGTGCCACCTCAACACCTGTCCGGTGGGCGTGGCCACGCAGGACCCGGTGCTGCGCAAGAAGTTCAGCGGCAAGCCCGAGCACGTGGTGAACTACTTCTTCTTCATCGCCGAAGAAGCGCGCCAGATCATGGCGCAGCTGGGCATCCGCAAGTTCGACGACCTGATCGGTCGCGCCGACCTGCTGGACATGAAGCAGGGTATCGAGCACTGGAAAGCGCGCGGCCTGGACTTCGGCCGCCTGCTGGCACAGCCGATGGTGCCGGCCGACGTGCCGCGCCTGCACACCCAGAGCCAGGAACACGGGCTGGAGAAGTCGCTGGACAACATCCTGATCCAGAAGTCCCGCGCGGCGATCGACAAGGGCGAACGCGTGCAGTTCATCGAGGTGGCGCGCAACGTCAACCGCTCGGTGGGCGCGATGCTCTCGGGCGCCGTGACGAAGGTGCATCCCGAAGGCCTGCCGGACGACACGATCCGCATCCAGCTCGAGGGCACGGGCGGCCAGTCGTTCGGCGCCTTCCTCACGCGCGGCATCACGCTGTACCTGATCGGCGACGCCAACGACTACACCGGCAAGGGCCTTTCCGGCGGCCGTGTGGTGGTGCGACCCAGCATCGATTTCCGCGGCGAAGCCACGCGCAACATCATCGTCGGCAACACCGTGATGTACGGCGCCACCACCGGCGAAGCCTTCTTCAGCGGCGTGGCCGGTGAGCGCTTTGCGGTGCGCCTGTCGGGTGCCACCGCCGTGGTGGAAGGCACGGGCGACCACGGTTGTGAATACATGACCGGCGGCACCGTGGTCGTGCTCGGCAAGACCGGCCGCAACTTCGCCGCCGGCATGAGCGGCGGCATTGCGTATGTGTACGACGAGGACGGCGACTTCGCCAAGCGCTGCAACTCGGCCATGGTCAGCCTGGAAAAGGTGCTGCCCGCCGCCGAACAGGAGGCGACGCTGGACCGGGCCATCTGGCACCGCGACCAGAGCGACGAGGCGCAGCTGAAAAAGCTGTTGGAAGACCACAACCGCTGGACCGGCAGCAAGCGTGCGCGCGAACTGCTCGACACCTGGGCGCAGTCGCGCGGCAAGTTCGTGAAGGTGTTCCCGAACGAATACAAGCGCGCCCTGGGTGAGATCAACGCCCGCAAGGCCGCGGCTGACGTCACCACCAAGGCCCAGGCCACGGCGAAGAAAGCCACGGCGCCCGCCAAGTAAGCCCGCCGCACGCACGAACACGAAGGAATCGCATCATGGGAAAAGTCACCGGCTTCATGGAATACGAGCGTCTGGAAGAGGGCTACAAGCCCGTGCCCGAGCGCCTGAAGCATTACAAGGAATTCGTCGTCGGCCTCAATGAGCCGCAATCCAAGGTCCAGGCCGCGCGCTGCATGGACTGCGGCACGCCGTTCTGCAACAGCGGCTGCCCGGTCAACAACGTCATTCCGGACTTCAACGACCTCGTGTACCAGGGCGACTGGCAGAACGCCATCACCGTGCTGCACAGCACCAACAACTTCCCCGAGTTCACCGGCCGCATCTGCCCCGCCCCGTGCGAGGCCGCCTGCACGCTCAACGTGAACGACGACGCCGTGGGCATCAAGTCGATCGAGCACGCCATCATCGACCGCGCCTGGGCCGAAGGCTGGGTGCAGCCACAGCCGCCGCGCCACAAGACCGGCAAGAAGGTCGCCGTCGTGGGCTCTGGCCCGGCCGGCATGGCGGCGGCGCAGCAGCTGGCGCGCGCCGGCCACGACGTGACCCTGTTCGAGAAGAACGACCGGGTTGGCGGCCTGCTGCGCTACGGCATTCCCGACTTCAAGATGGAGAAGAGCCACATCGACCTGCGCGTGAAGCAGATGGAGGCCGAAGGCGTGGTGTTCCGCACCGGCGTCATGGTCGGCGCCCTGCCCAAGGGCAGCAAAGTCACGAACTGGGCCAAGGAAACCATCTCGCCCGAGCAGCTGCAGAAGGACTTCGACGCCGTGCTGCTGACTGGCGGTTCCGAGCAGAGCCGGGATCTGCCTGTGCCCGGCCGCGATCTGGACGGCATCCATTTCGCCATGGAATTCCTGCCGCAGCAGAACAAGGTCAACGCCGGCGACAAGCTCAAGGGCCAGCTTCGCGCCGACGGCAAGCACGTCATCGTCATCGGCGGCGGCGACACCGGCAGCGACTGCGTGGGCACCAGCAACCGCCATGGTGCGGTCAGCGTCACGCAGTTCGAGGTGATGCCGCAGCCGCCGGAAGAGGAAAACAAGCCCCTGGTGTGGCCGTACTGGCCGCTCAAGCTGCGCACCAGCTCCAGCCACGAGGAAGGCTGTGTGCGCGAGTTCGCCATCTCCACCAAGGAATTCATCGGCGAAAAGGGCAAGGTCACCGGTCTCACCACCGTTCATGTGGAGATGAAGGACGGCAAGCTGGTCGAAATTCCCGGCACGGAAAAGACCTACAAGGCCGACATGGTGCTGCTCGCCATGGGCTTCGTGAACCCGGTCGCCACCATCCTGGACGGCTTCGGGGTCGAGAAGGACGCGCGCGGCAATGCCAAGGCCAGCACGGACTTCACCGGCGGCTACGTCACCAACGTGCCCAAGGTCTTCGCCGCTGGCGACATGCGCCGCGGCCAGAGCCTGGTGGTGTGGGCGATCCGCGAAGGCCGCCAGGCCGCCCGCTCGGTCGACGAGTTCCTGATGGGTTTCTCCGACCTGCCGCGCTGATACCGCTGGTAACGGATCAGGGTCAACCCTGAATCCCGTATCATCCAAAAACCGGGCGCTGAACTGCCCGGTTTTTGTTTGATGCCCACCGATTCCACATCCCCTCTTGTCGAGCTGCGCAACCTGACCTTCGGGTACGGCGAGCGCGCCATCCTCGACAACATCTCGCTGACCGTGCCGCGTGGCAAGGTCACGGCGCTCATGGGCGCGTCCGGCGGTGGCAAGACCACGGTGCTGCGCCTGATCGGCGGGCAGATCCGCGGCCAGTCCGGCCAGACGCTGTTCGACGGGCAGGACGTGACCATCATGGGCGAGAAGGCGCTGTACGCGGCGCGCCGCCGCATGGGCATGCTGTTCCAGTTCGGTGCGCTGTTCACCGACATGAGCGTGTTCGACAACGTGGCCTTTCCGCTGCGCGAGCACACGCAACTGCCCGAAGCCATGGTGCGCGACATCGTGCTGATGAAGCTCAACGCCGTGGGGCTGCGCGGCGCGCGCGACCTCATGCCCAGCGAGCTCTCCGGCGGCATGGCCCGGCGCGTCGCGCTGGCCCGTGCCATCGCGCTGGACCCCGAACTCGTGATGTACGACGAGCCCTTCGCGGGCCTGGACCCGATCTCGCTCGGCACCGCCGCGCGCCTGATCCGCCAGCTCAACGACGCCATGGGCCTGACCAGCATCGTGGTTTCGCACGACCTGGACGAAACCTTCCACATTGCCGACCAGGTGATCGTGCTGGCCAATGGCAAGATCGCCGCCCAGGGCACGCCCGAGGAAGTGCGGCACAGCCAGGACCCGCTGGTGCACCAGTTCGTCAACGCGCTGCCCGACGGGCCGGTGCGTTTCCACCACCCGGGCCCGGACCTCCTGGAGGATTTCGGCCCGACCCGTCGGGGAGCTCGCCCATGAACGCCCTGCATCCCGCCCGCGTGGGCCGTGCGGTGCGCCTGCAGCTCGCCGCCATCGGCCGGGGCACCCGCCTGTTCGGCCGCCTGGTGTGGCTGATGGGGGCCGCGCTGCGCCGCCCCGCGCTGGTGCGCGACCAGATCCATTTCCTGGGCAACCACTCGCTGGCCATCATCGGCGTTTCCGGCCTGTTCGTCGGTTTCGTGCTCAGCCTGCAGGGCTACTACACGCTGCAACGCTACGGCGCCACCGAGGCGCTCGGTCTGCTGGTGGCGCTCTCGCTCATGCGCGAGCTGGGCCCGGTGGTCACGGCCCTGCTGTTCGCGGGGCGCGCCGGCACCTCGCTCACCGCCGAGATCGGCCTCATGAAGGCCGGCGAACAGCTCAGTGCCATGGAAATGATGGCGGTGGACCCGGTGCGCCGCGTGCTGGCCCCGCGCTTCGTGGCCGGCGCCATCGTCATGCCCTTGCTCGCGGCGGTCTTCAGTGCCATCGGCATCGTGGGCGGCTGGGTGGTGGGCGTGCTGCTCATCGGCCTGGACAGCGGGGCCTTCTGGAGCCAGATGCAGGGCGGGGTGGACGTCTGGGCCGACGTCGGCAACGGCATCATCAAAAGCGTGGTGTTCGGCTTTGCCGTCACCTTCGTGGCCCTGTTACAGGGCTTCCAGGCGCACCCGACGCCTGAAGGGGTTTCTCGTGCCACCACCCGCACCGTGGTGGTGGCTTCGCTGAGCGTGCTGGCGCTGGACTTCGTCCTCACCGCCATGATGTTCAGCATCTGATTGGAGTGGATGGACATGCAAACTTCCAAAAATGACGTCTGGGTGGGCTTGTTCGTGCTGATCGGCGCGGTGGCCATCCTGTTTCTTGCGCTGCAGTCGGCCAATCTGCTCAGCCTGAACTTCGAGAAGACCTACCACGTGGTCGGGCGCTTCGACAACATCGGCGGCCTCAAACCCAAGGCGGCTGTGCGCAGCGCCGGCGTGCTGGTTGGGCGCGTCGAGTCCATCACCTTCGACGACAAGACGTTTCAGGCCAACATCCGCCTGGAGCTGCAGTCTCGCTATGCCTTCCCCAAGGACAGCTCGCTCAAGATCCTCACCAGCGGCCTGCTCGGCGAGCAATACATCGGCATCGAGCCGGGCGGGGACGAGCGCAACTTCGCGGACGGTGACGTGGTGACCCAGACGCAGTCGGCCATCGTTCTCGAGAACCTGATCAGCCAGTTCCTCTTCAGTCGGGCCGCCGATGGAAGCGGCAGCAAGGAAGCCGAAACGGCGAAATAAGCCTGTGGGGGCTTTGCAACGCCCCCTCGCGAGGGTATTCCCTGGGCACCGAGAATGTAGGCTGTTCGCATAACAACACGACAGCCGGGTGCACAACTCAGGGAAATCACACCATGAAAAATCTCCACCACAGCCCCGCCGGGGCCGTCTTCAAAGGCGCCGCGCTGGCGCTGACCGTCTCGCTGATGGCCGGTTGCGCCACCGGGCCCGACGCCAACCCGCGCGACCCGCTCGAACCGTTCAACCGCGGGGTCTACCAGTTCAACGACGCCGTGGACACGGCCGTGCTCAAACCCGTGGCGACCGCCTACCAGAAGGTCACGCCCAGCCCGGTGCGCACCGGCGTGAGCAACTTCTTCAGCAACCTCGGCGACCTCTGGTCCTCGGTGAATGCCGGCCTCCAGCTGCGCCCGCGCGAGGCAACCGAAAATCTCATGCGTTTCAGTGTGAACACGGTGTTCGGCATCGCCGGCGTGCTCGACATCGCCAGCGAGATGGGCATCCCCCGCACGCGCCTGGACTTTGGGCAGACGATGGGGCGCTGGGGCGCGCCGTCGGGTCCTTACCTGGTGCTGCCGCTGCTGGGCCCGTCGTCCGTGCGCGACGGCACCGGCCTGGTGGTGGACTTCGTCGGGGACCCGGTGTCGAGCGTGAACCACGTGCCGTCGCGCAATTCCCTCATGGCGCTGCGCGTGGTCGACACCCGTGCCGGGCTGCTGCGCGCCGGCACCTTGCTGGATGACGCCGCACTGGATAAATACAGCTTCATGCGCGATTTCTACCTGAACCGCCGGCAAAACCAGATCGACGACCTGATCGACAAGGGCATCGGTCTGGGCGACGGTGAGCGGTGAAGCCCGTCACACGGATACGAATCGCAACGATTGAAAGGGGCGCGCTTCACAATCCGGGCGCTCCGATGAACTACGCTGCGGTGTCTGCAGCAAGGCCGTCTGGCCTCGAAAGGAACCACATGATGAAACGCCGCTCCTGGCTTGCCGCCTTTTTGATGACCGCCGCGGCGGGCGCTTTCTCTCTCCCGGCCTTCGCCCAGGATGAGGCGCCGGATGCCATGGTCAAGCGCCTGTCTTCCGAGGTGCTGGCCACCATCAAGGCCGATCCGGCGATCCAGGCGGGCGACGTGAACCGCATCGTGGCGCTGGTGGACAGCAAGATCATGCCCAACGTGAATTTCTCGCGCATGACCGCCTCGGTGGTGGGCCGCTACTGGCGCCAGGCCACGCCCGAGCAGCAGAAGCAACTGCAGGACGAGTTCAAGACCCTGCTGGTGCGCACCTATTCCGGTGCGCTCGGCGAGGTCCGGGACCAGACCCTGAGCTTCCGCCCGATGCGCTCCAAGCCCGAAGACACCGAGGTGGTGGTGCGTTCCGAGGTGCGCGGCAAGGGCGATCCGATCCAGCTCGACTACCGCATGGAGAAGACGCCCACCGGCTGGAAGATCTATGACCTGAACGTGCTGGGCGTCTGGCTGGTCGAAACCTACCGCACCCAGTTTGCCCAGGAAATCGGCAGCAAGGGCATCGACGGCCTGATCGCGTCGCTGGCGCAGCGCAACAAGAGCGGTGCGGCCCCCAAGGCCAGCTGAACCATGGCCAGCCTTGAATTGCCCGAGCGGCTGACCCTGGCCGAGGCGGACCAGACCCTGGCCCGTCTCGGCGGCGAACTGGCGGGTCAGTCGGAGGCCACCGTGGTGGTCAACGCCGGCGCGCTCCAGGTGTTCGACTCCTCGGCGCTGTCGGTGCTGCTCGAGCTGCGCCGGCGTGTGCTGGCCCAGGGCAAGGCCCTGCAGGTCAGCGGCTGGCCCCGGCGGCTGGAAGACCTCGCCTCGCTCTACGGCGTGCACGAACTGCTCGCGGCCTGAGGGCGGCCAAGCGACCCCGCGCCAGCGCGGCGGGAGGGGGGCGCATAAAATACCCGGTTCACCGGCGGCCGCCAGATGTCCTGCCCCGTGGCCGGTGACCCATGGGTTCCGCCCGCGCATGCCAGCCGTCTCCTTCCAGCAAGTTTCCAAAACCTACTCGACCCCGCGCGGCGACCTGCACGCGCTGCAATCGGTGTCCTTCGACATCGAGCCCGGCGAGTTTTTCGGCCTGCTCGGCCCCAACGGCGCGGGCAAGACCACGCTCATCAGCGTGCTCGCGGGCCTGGCGCGCGCCACCTCGGGCCGCGTGCTGGTGCACGGCGCCGACGTCCAGGCCGACTACGCCACTGCGCGCCGGCAACTCGGCGTGGTGCCGCAGGAACTGGTGTTCGACCCCTTCTTCAACGTGCGCGAGGCCTTGCGCATCCAGTCCGGCTACTTCGGCATTCAGCGCAACGACGCCTGGATCGACGAACTGCTCGAAGGCCTCGGCCTGGCCGACAAGGCCACGGCCAACATGCGCCAGCTCTCGGGTGGCATGAAGCGCCGGGTGCTGATCGCGCAGGCGCTGGTGCACAAGCCGCCGGTGATCGTGCTCGACGAGCCCACCGCCGGCGTGGATGTGGAGCTGCGCCAGACCCTGTGGCAGTTCGTGTCCGATCTCAACAAGCGCATGGGCAGCACCGTGCTGTTGACCACGCACTACCTGGAAGAGGCCGAAGCCCTGTGCGGCCGCATCGCCATGCTCAAGCAGGGCCGGGTGGTGGCGCTCGAAACCACCTCGGCGCTGCTGGCGCGCGCGGCGTCCAACGTGCTGCGCTTCAAGACCGACGCGGCCTTGCCGATTGACCTGGCCGTGCAGGCCCGCATCACCGGTCGGGTGGTGCAGTTGCCGGCCAACGACGCGCTGGCGGTCGAGCGCATTCTGGCGCGCCTGCGCGAGGTGGGCGTCTCGCCCGAGGACATCGAGATCCGCAAGGCGGACCTGGAAGACGTCTTCCTGGACCTCACCGGTGCGCAACCGCGCACCGCCGCGCCCGCGGAGGTGACGGCATGACCGGCTGGCAGACGCTGTTCTACAAAGAGGTGCTGCGCTTCTGGAAAGTCGGCTTCCAGACCGTGGCGGCACCCGTGATCACGGCCATCCTGTACCTCATGATCTTCGGCCACGTGCTCGAAGACCGGGTGCAGGTCTACGAGTCGGTGAGCTACACCGCCTTCCTGCTGCCCGGCCTGGTGATGATGAGCGTGCTGCAGAACGCCTTTGCCAACAGCTCGTCCTCGCTGATCCAGAGCAAGATCATGGGCAACCTGGTGTTCCTGCTGCTCACGCCGCTGTCGCACCGCGCCTGGTTCGTGGCCTACGTGGGTTCGTCCATCGTGCGCGGCCTGGCCGTGGGCCTGGGCGTGATGCTGGTCACCTGGTGGTTCGCGCAGCCCTCGCTGGTGGCGCCGCTGTGGATCCTGGCTTTCGGCTTCATGGGCGCGGCGCTGCTGGGCACCCTGGGCCTGATCGCCGGGCTCTGGGCCGAGAAGTTCGACCAGATGGCCGCGTTCCAGAACTTCATCATCATGCCCATGACCTTCCTGTCGGGCGTGTTCTACTCCATCCATTCCCTGCCCGATTTCTGGCAGCGCGTGAGCCACCTCAACCCGTTCTTCTACATGATCGACGGCTTCCGCTATGGCTTCTTCGGGGTGAGCGACGTCTCCCCCTGGATCAGCCTGGCCCTGGTGGGTGGCGCGCTGGCCGTGGTGAGCGCGATCGCGCTGCACCTGCTCAAGACCGGCTACAAGATCCGGCACTGACGAAACCCCATGACCGCCGAAGAACTGCAATCCCTCATCGCCGCCGGCCTGCCCTGCGAGCACCTCGAAGTCACCGGTGACGGCCGCCACTGGGCGGCGGTCATCGTCTCGCCCGCGTTCGAGGGGCTGCGGCTGATTAAGCGCCACCAGGCGGTCTACGGCACGCTGGGCACGCGCATCCAGACCGACGAAGTGCATGCCTTGTCGATGAAGACCTACACGCCCGACGAATGGGCCACCCAACCCCGTAACTGACGCGCCCCATGGACAAACTGCGAATCAACGGCGGCCGCACCCTGCAGGGTGAGGTGACCATCTCCGGCGCCAAGAACGCCGCGCTGCCCGAACTGTGCGCCGCACTGCTCACGTCCGAGCCGGTGACGCTGAACAACCTGCCGCGTCTGCAGGACGTGGTCACCATGCGCAAGCTGCTCGACAACATGGGTGTGCAGACGCAGACCCGGGCCGACCGCAGCGGCATCACGCTGCAGGCGGCCGACCCGATCCAGGCCGAGGCACCGTACGAGCTGGTCAAGACCATGCGCGCGTCGGTGCTGGTGCTCGGGCCGCTGCTGGCGCGCTTCGGCCATGCGCGCGTGTCGCTGCCGGGCGGCTGCGCCATCGGCTCGCGGCCGGTGGACCAGCACATCAAGGGCATGCAGGCCATGGGCGCGGAGATCGTGGTCGAGCACGGCTACATGGTCGCCAGGCTGCCTGCGGGCAAGACGCGCCTGCACGGTGCGCGCATCGCCACCGACATGGTGACTGTCACCGGCACCGAGAACTTCCTCATGGCGGCGGCGCTGGCCGAGGGCGAGACGGTGCTGGAGAACGCCGCGCAGGAGCCGGAGATCGGCGACCTGGCCGAGATGCTGATCGCCATGGGTGCGAAGATCGAAGGCCACGGCACCAGCCGCATTCATGTGCAGGGCGTGGACCGCCTGCACGGCTGCACGCACCAGGTGGTGGCCGACCGCATCGAGACCGGCACCTTCCTGTGCGCCGTGGCCGCGGCGGGCGGCGACGTGGTGCTGCGCCATGGCCGCGCCGACCACCTCGACGCCGTGATCGACAAATTGCATGAGGCGGGTGCCCAGATCGATGCCGGCAAGGACGCGGGTGGTGATTTCATCCGCGTGCGCGCCTCGGGCCGCCTGAAGGCGCAGAGCTTCCGCACCACCGAGTACCCGGGCTTCCCGACTGACATGCAGGCCCAGTTCATGGCGCTCAACTGCATCGCCGAGGGCGCGAGCAAGGTGACCGAGACCATCTTCGAGAACCGCTTCATGCACGTCAACGAGCTGGTGCGGCTGGGCGCGCACATCCAGACCGACGGCAAAGTGGCGGTCATCGAGGGCATTCCGCGCCTGTCGGGTGCCACCGTGATGGCCACCGACCTGCGCGCCTCGGCCAGCCTGGTGATCGCCGGCCTGGTGGCCGACGGCGAAACCATCGTCGACCGCATCTACCACCTGGACCGGGGCTACGACCAGATGGAAGCCAAACTGCGCGGCATCGGCGCGGACATCGAACGCATCAAATGATCACTCTCGCCCTCTCCAAAGGCCGCATCTTCGACGAGACCCTGCCGCTGCTCAAGGCCGCTGGCATCGAGGTGCTGGAAGACCCCGAGAAGTCGCGCAAGCTCATCCTGCCGACCAGCAACCCCGAGGTGCGCGTGGTGCTGGTGCGCGCCACCGATGTGCCGACTTACGTAGAGTACGGCGGCGCCGACATCGGCGTGACCGGCAAGGACACCTTGATCGAGCACGGCGGCCAGGGCCTGTACCAGCCGCTGGATCTGCGCATCTCGCGCTGCCGGGTGAGCGTGGCGGTGCGCGCCGATTTCGACTATGCCTCGGCCGTGCGCCAGGGGTCGCGCCTGAAGGTCGCGACCAAGTACACCGCCATCGCGCGCGACTTCTTCGCCGGCAAGGGCGTGCATGTGGACCTGATCAAGCTCTACGGCAGCATGGAGCTGGCGCCGCTGACCGGCCTGGCCGACGCCATCGTCGATCTGGTGTCCACCGGCAACACGCTCAAGGCCAACCACCTGGTCGAGGTTGAACGCATCATGGACATCAGCGCGCGCCTGGTGGTGAACCAGGCCTCGCTCAAACTCAAGCAGGCGGCCATCCGCCCCATCATCGACGCCTTCGCGCAAGCCATCGAAAAGGATTCCGTCTCCTCATGAGCCTCTCTGCCCGCCCCGCCCGACTGTCCACCACCGCCGCAGATTTCGAGGCGCAGTTCGCGGCCCGCCTGCATTGGTCGGCCGAGACCGACGGGGCGATCGAGCAGCGCGTGGCCGACATCCTGGCCGACGTGCGCGAGCGCGGTGATGCCGCCGTCCTGGCGTACACCGCGCGTTTCGACGGCCTGACGGCGAACGGCATGGCCGACCTGGAGCTGACACAAGCCGACTTCAAGGCCGCGTTCGATGGCCTGCCCGCCGCCCAGCGGCAGGCCCTGGAAGCCGCGACGCGCCGCGTGCGCAGCTACCACGAGGCGCAGAAGAAGGCCGGCGGCGAGAGCTGGAGCTACCGCGACGAGGACGGCACGCTGCTCGGCCAGAAGGTCACGCCGCTGGACCGCGTGGGCATCTACGTGCCTGGTGGCAAGGCGGCCTATCCGTCCAGCCTGATCATGAACGCCGTGCCCGCGCACGTGGCCGGCGTGCAGGAAATCATCATGGTGGTGCCCACGCCCGTGCGCGGCAGCGTGGCCACCGGTGGCAGCGGCGCCGGCACCTCGGCGCGCGGCGAGCGCAACGACCTGGTGCTCGCGGCGGCCTACGTGGCCGGCGTCACCCGGGCCTTCACCATCGGTGGCGCGCAGGCCGTGGCCGCGCTGGCCTATGGCACGGCGACCGTGCCCAAGGTCGACAAGATCACCGGGCCGGGCAATGCCTACGTGGCCAGCGCCAAAAAGCGCGTGTTCGGCACCGTTGGCATCGACATGATCGCCGGCCCGAGCGAAATCCTGGTGCTGGCCGACGGCAGCACGCCGGCCGAGTGGGTCGCGATGGACCTGTTCAGCCAGGCCGAGCACGACGAGCTGGCCCAGAGCATCCTGCTGTGCCCGGACGCCGCCTACATCGACGCGGTGCAGCGCGAGATCGACCGCCTGCTGCCGACCATGCCGCGCGCGGCCATCATCGCCAAAAGCCTGAATGACCGGGGCGCCTTGATCCACACCCGCAGCATGGAAGAGGCCTGCGCCATCAGCAACCGCATCGCGCCGGAGCACCTGGAGGTGTCCAGCAGCGAGCCGCACCGCTGGGAGCCGCTGCTCCGGCACGCCGGCGCCATCTTCCTCGGCGCGTACACCAGCGAAAGCCTGGGCGACTACTGCGCCGGCCCCAACCACGTGCTGCCCACCAGCGGCACCGCGCGGTTTTCCTCGCCGCTGGGGGTGTACGACTTCCAGAAACGCAGCAGCCTGATCGAGGTGAGCCAGGCCGGCGCGCAAAGCCTGGGTGCCATTGCGGCCGAGATGGCCTACGGCGAGGGCCTGCAGGCGCATGCCCGGGCGGCCGAGATGCGGCTCAAGGACGTGCCGCCGATGCGGGGTGCCGCATGAGCGCGAACCCCTTGAAGGCGATCCGCCAGGACGTGCAGTCCATGCACGCCTACGCCATCCAGGACTCGACCGGCATGGTCAAGCTCGATGCGATGGAAAACCCGTTCTCGCTGCCGCCCGCGTTGCAGGCCGAACTGGGCGCTCGCCTGGGCGCCGTGGCCATCCACCGCTATCCCGGTGCCCGCATCGACGACCTCAAGCAGGCACTGGCCCGCTACGTGGACCTGCCCGCGGGTTGCAGCCTGATGCTGGGCAACGGCTCGGACGAGCTCATTTCGTTGCTGGCCATGGGCTGCGACCTGCCGGGCGCGACCATCCTGGCGCCGTTGCCGGGCTTCGTCATGTACGCCATGAGCGCCCAGCTCCAGGGGTTGAAGTTCGTCGGTGTGCCGCTCACGGCCGATTTCGAGCTCGACGAGCCGGCCATGCTGGCCGCGATGCGCGAACACAAGCCGGCCATCACCTACATCGCCTACCCCAACAACCCCACCGCCAACCTCTGGAGCGCGGACACCATCCGCCGCCTGATCGCCGAGGCGGCCGGTTTCGGCGGCCTGGTGGTGATGGACGAGGCCTACCAGCCCTTTTCCAGCCGCAGCTGGCTGGACGAGATCCGCGCCCAGCCGGCGGCCCATGCGCACGTGCTGCTCATGCGCACCCTGTCCAAGTTCGGCCTGGCCGGGGTGCGCATCGGCTACATGGTGGGTGCGCAGGCGCTGGTGCACGAAATCGACAAGCTGCGCCCGCCCTACAACGTGAGCGTGCTCAATGCCGAGTGCGCCCTGTTCGCGCTGGAGCATGCCGAGGTGTTCGCTGGCCAGGCCGCCGAGATCCGGGAGCAGCGTGCGCTGCTCATCGACGCGCTGGCCCGCCTGCCGGGTGTCACGCCCTTCCCGAGCGAGGGCAACATGGTGCTGGTGCGTGTGCCCGATGCGCAACGCTGCTTCGATGGGCTCAAGGCCCAGGGCATTCTGGTGAAGAATGTTTCTAGAATGCATCCTTTGCTGACCCATTGTCTGCGCCTGACGGTGGGTACACCGTCGGAAAACGCCCAACTGATCCGAGCTTTCCAGACCGCCCTATGACCCAGACGCCTCTCGCCCCTTCCGTCTCCGACCGCGTGGCCCATGTGCAACGCAACACCTCGGAGACGCAGATCGGCGTGCGCATCAACCTCGACGGCACCGGGCAGGCCAACCTGTCCACCGGCATCGGTTTCTTCGACCACATGCTGGACCAGATCGCCCGCCACGGGCTGATCGACCTCGACGTCCAGGCCAAGGGCGACCTGCACATCGACGGGCACCACACGGTGGAAGACGTGGGCATCACGCTGGGCCAGGCTTTTGCACAGGCTGTGGGCGACAAGCGGGGGCTGCGCCGCTACGGCCATGCCTACGTGCCGCTGGACGAAGCGCTCTCGCGCGTCGTCATCGACTTCTCGGGTCGCCCGGGCCTTCACATGCGCGTGCCGTTCAAGAGCGGCATGGTCGGCGCCTTCGATACGCAGCTCGCCTTCGAGTTCTTCCAGGGCTTCGTCAACCACGCCGGCGTGACCCTGCACATCGACAACCTGCACGGTGAAAACGCGCACCACCAGGCCGAGACGGTGTTCAAGGCCTTTGCCCGTGCCCTGCGCATGGCCCTGGAGCGCGACCCGCGCATGGGCGATGTGATTCCCTCGACCAAAGGCTCGCTCTGAGTTCCTCACCCCGATGAAACGCAAGACGGTCGCCGTGGTGGACTACGGCAGCGGGAACCTGCGCTCGGTATCGCAGGCGGTGCAACACGTGGCGCGCGCGCAGGACGTGGACGTGCTCGTCACGGCCCGGGCCCAGGATGTGCTGGACGCCGATCGCGTGGTGCTGCCCGGCCAGGGCCACATGGGCGATTGCATGCGCGAACTGGCCGCCTCCGGCCTGCTGGACGCTGTGCTGCATGCGGCCGCCAACAAGCCCCTTTTCGGGGTCTGCGTGGGCATGCAGATGCTGCTGGACCGCAGTGAGGAGGGGCCGACCGACGGACTGGGCCTGATTCCCGGCGAAGTCGTGCGTTTTCAGCTCGAAGGGCGACTGCAGGCCGACGGCAGCCGCTTCAAGGTGCCCCAGATGGGCTGGAACCCGGTGTTCCACGAGCTGGGCCGGGGTCCGGCCCACGCCCTGTGGTCGGGCATTGCGGATGGCGCCTACTTCTATTTCGTCCACAGCTTCTTTGCCCGGCCCGCCCAGGCGGTCCACAGCGTGGGTGAAGCCGACTACGGCGGGCGCTTTGCGGCCGCCATTGCCCGCGATAATATTTTTGCCACCCAGTTTCACCCGGAAAAAAGCGCCGACCAGGGGTTGGCGCTCTACCGCAACTTCCTGTCCTGGAACCCTTGAGTCCCTCTGCCTTCCATTCAAACCATCATGCTGCTGATTCCTGCCATTGATCTGAAAGACGGCCAGTGCGTTCGCCTCAAACAGGGCGACATGGACCAATCCACGGTGTTCGGCGACGACCCGGCGGCCATTGCCCGCGGCTGGGTCAACAAGGGCGCGCGCCGCGTGCACCTGGTGGACCTCAATGGCGCGTTCGCCGGCAAGCCCAAGAACGAGCAGGCGATCCGGGCCATCCTGAAAGAGGTCGGGGCCGAGGTGGATGTGCAGCTGGGAGGCGGCATCCGCGATCTCGACACCATCGAGCGCTACCTGGACGCCGGCCTGCGCTACGTGATCATCGGCACCGCCGCCGTGAAGAACCCCGGTTTCCTGCAGGACGCCTGCACCGCGTTCGGCGGCCACATCATCGTGGGCCTGGACGCCAAGGACGGCAAGGTCGCCACCGACGGCTGGAGCAAGCTCACCGGCCACGAGGTGGTGGACCTGGGCAAGAAGTTCGAGGACTACGGCGTCGAAGGCATCATCTACACCGACATCGGCCGCGACGGCATGCTCTCGGGCATCAACATCGACGCCACCGTCAAGCTGGCGCAGGCGCTGTCGATCCCCGTGATCGCCTCGGGTGGCCTGTCCAACCTGGAAGACATCCGCGCGCTGTGCGCGGTGGAAGACGAGGGCGTCGAAGGCGTGATCTGCGGCCGCTCGATCTACAGCGGTGACCTCGATTTCGAGGCCGCGCAGCAGCTGGCCGACGACCTGAACGGATAACGCCGCCCATGCTCGCCAAGCGCATCATTCCCTGCCTGGACGTCACCGGGGGCCGCGTCGTCAAGGGCGTCAACTTCGTGGAGTTGCGCGATGCGGGCGACCCGGTGGAGATCGCCGCCCGCTACAACGAGCAGGGTGCCGACGAACTCACCTTCCTGGACATCACCGCCACTTCCGACGGCCGGGACCTGATCCTGCACATCATCGAGGCCGTCGCCTCCGAGGTTTTCATTCCCCTGACCGTGGGTGGCGGCGTGCGCACCGTGGAAGACGTCCGCCGCCTGCTCAATGCCGGCGCCGACAAGACCAGCTTCAACTCCGCCGCGATCGCCAACCCGCAGGTGATCCGCGACGCGTCCGACAAGTACGGGGCGCAATGCATCGTGGTGGCGATCGACGCCAAACGCCGGCTGGGCGACGACCTCGCCCAGCGCGGTGAAGGCTGGGACGTCTACAGCCACGGCGGGCGCAAGAACACCGGCCTGGACGTCGTGGCCTGGGCCTCGCAGATGGCCGATTTCGGCGCCGGCGAGATCCTGCTCACCAGCATGGACCGCGACGGCACCAAGTCCGGCTTCGACCTGGCCCTGACCCGCGCCGTGGCCGACGCGGTGAGCGTGCCGGTGATCGCCTCGGGCGGCGTCGGCAACCTCGACCACCTGGCCGATGGGGTGCAGCAGGGCGGGGCCGACGCGGTGCTGGCCGCCAGCATCTTCCACTACGGCGAGTTCACCGTGGCGCAGGCCAAGGCGCGTATGGCCGAACGCGGCATCCCGGTTCGGCGCTGAGCCTCCTTTTCAGAGGTGGTCGCCGCCTCGCGGGGGGAATTGCCGCTCCAGCCGGTCTTCCAGTTCGCCGACGCTCGCGCTCAGGCCGTTGCCCGTCTGCTCGATCACCTGGGTCAAGGCGGCCTGAACCTGGTCCAGTTTCGCCTGCACCTGGTCCGACAGCGCCTGCTCGCGCGACACGCTGGCCTGCGACTCGGTCTGCAGGTACTGCCGCAGTTCGGTGAAGCGCGAGGCTTCGGCCTTGTCGGCCAGCAGGCGCTGGTCGGCCGCTTCGCGCGTGATGCGGCGCACCTCCATCAGGTGCAGGGTCTGGTAGTACACCAGCGCCGCGAGAAACACCACCAGCACCAGGGCCAGCATGCCCAGCAACACCAGGCCCATGGGGGCTTGCACCTCGGTGAAGCCGAAATTGAGTGCGGTGGGTTGCAGGATCTGTTCGAAGTTCAGGGCCACGAAGCCCGCGATGAACAGGATGAAGAGGACCAGGAGCAGGGTGCGGATTTTCATGGTGTTCCTTGTCGTGGTGGTGGCAGGACCATCCTAACGGCATTCCGGTTGCCGGGGGCATCAAGGCCTGGGCCCATGGTAGATTCCTGCCATGAACTGGCTCGATGAAGTGAAGTGGGACGCGCAAGGCCTGGTGCCGGTGATCGCGCAGGAGGCCGCCTCGGGCGACGTGTTGATGTTCGCCTGGATGAACCGTGAGGCGTTGCAGAAGACGGCCGAACTGGGTCGTGCGGTCTACTACAGCCGTTCGCGCGAACGGCTGTGGTTTAAGGGTGAGGAATCGGGCCACGTGCAGACCGTGCACGACATCCGCCTGGACTGCGACAACGACGTGGTGCTGCTCAAGGTCACGCAGTTGGGTCACGAACCTGGCATCGCTTGCCACACCGGTCGCCACAGCTGCTTCTTCCAGCGCTTCGAGGGTGGCCAATGGCATGCCGTCGAACCCGTGCTCAAAGACCCTGAATCGATCTACAAATAAACCGACATGTCCACCACCGATGACCTGGCGCGCCTGAGTGCCGTGATCGAAAGCCGCAAACCGGCGAACGGGGGCGATCCCGAGAAAAGCTACGTGGCCCGCCTGTTGCACAAGGGCCCCGACACCTTCCTGAAAAAGATCGGCGAGGAAGCCACCGAAGCCGTGATGGCGGCCAAGGACGCCGACCATGGCGGCGACCGCCAGAAGCTGGTCAACGAAACCGCCGACCTCTGGTTCCACTGCATGATCGCGCTGGCGCACTACAACCTGAGCGCCGCCGACGTGGTGGCCGAGCTGGTGCGGCGCGAAGGCCTCAGCGGCCTGGAGGAAAAGGCGATGCGCAAGGTGCTGCAGCGGGAAGCCACCGGACCGGATGCCGGTTGAAAGGAGCTTGTGATGAGCGACATCATTGACGTCAAGGCGATCGACAGCGAGAAGGCCCAATCCCTCAAGACCGTGGGCTGGGTCAGCTACGCCCTGCACCTGATCGTGGCCGTGGCGGCGGTGCTGCCGGGCGCGCAGGCCAGCCCGGCCCTGCTCATCATCGCCTTGATCATCGATCTCGTGAAAAAGGGCGATGCCGAAGGCACCTGGCAGGCGAGCCATTTTTCCTGGCGCATCCGCACCGTCATCTGGGCGGCTGTGCTGTACCTGGTGACCCTGCCGCTGTGGCTGCTGTTCCTGGCGCCCGGCTGGATCGCCTGGTGCCTGATTTCCATCTGGTTCCTCTACCGCATCGTCAAGGGCATGGTGCGCATGAACGCCAGCCAGGCCATGCCCGACTAAGACCAACGATCCCATGAGCGCTCACGACCCGAACTGCATCTTCTGCAAGATCATCGCCGGCCAGATTCCATCCAAAAAAGTCTATGAAGACGAGGACATCTACGTCTTTCACGACATCCATCCCTGGGCGCCGGTGCATTTCCTGATGGTGCCGAAGGCGCACATTCCGTCGATGGCCCAGCTGGGTCCCGAACACGAGCGGCTGATGGGCCGCATCATGACCCTCGCCCCGCGCCTGGCGCTGGAACAGGGTTGCAATCCATACCCCGAAGGCGGATTTCGCATCGTGTGCAACAACGGTGCAGAGGGCGGGCAGGAAGTCCATCACCTCCACGTGCACGTCATGGGCGGCCCGCGACCCTGGTTGCGTGGATAAGTGCCGTCCGGCGGGCTCTGGTATTGCGCCGCGAGAGCGGCTGAACTCCCACCGGGGCTTAGAATCCCACGCACAGCGGCTCTCGCTTCCCTATTTCCCAATCTGGAGTAACTCATGGGTTCGTTTTCCATCTGGCACTGGTTGATCGTGCTGTTGATCGTGGTGATGGTGTTCGGCACCAAGAAGCTCAAGAACATCGGCTCTGATCTGGGCGGTGCGGTCAAGGGCTTCAAGGACGGCATGAAGGAAGGCGGGCAGAACGCCGCCGACAACGCCGCCGCCCCGGGTCAGGTCACCCAGGACACCCGCACCGACAAGAACGCCATCGACGTCGAGGCCAAGCAGAAAAGCTGATGTCCTGGCTGCCGCCGGCACCATTTTTGTCCGACGGCATACTCCCCGGGGTGAACCCGCACCCATTCCTGCCCGCAGAACGGCCGATACATGATTGATCTGGGCATTTCCAAGCTCGCGCTCATCGGGGCGGTGGCGTTGATCGTCATCGGTCCCGAGAAGCTGCCTCGCGTGGCCCGCACGGTGGGTGCCTTGCTTGGCAAGGCCCAACGCTACGTGTCGGACGTCAAGGCCGAGGTGAGCCGCTCCATGGAGCTCGAAGAGCTCAAGAAGATGAAGGAATCGATGACCGAGGCCGCGCGGGACGTGGAGAACTCGGTCCAGAACACCGCCAACGACTTCGAGAAATCCTGGTCGGAAGCCACAGCCGGGCTGGATGGCACGTCCAACGCCTACGACTCGGGCAGCTCCATGGGTTCGCTCGAAACACCTCCGGTCTACAAGCACCCCAAGAAGAACTGGCGCCTGAAGCAGAAGGCCATGCCCCAGTGGTTCAAGGCCCGCACCGGTGTGCGCACCCGCACCCAATCCGGTGCGGCCCGCGTGGCCCGCTTCCGGCCCCGCTCCCCTTCCGCCCCCCGTTGATGTCCGACCCCAAAGACTCCACCGACGAACTCGCCGGTTCCGAACAGCCGTTCGTCCAGCACCTGATGGAGCTGCGCGACCGGCTCCTGCGCGGTGTCATCGGCCTCGCCATCTGCATGGCACTGCTGGCGGTCTGGCCCGGCCCCAGCGGCTTGATCGACCTGATCGCGGTGCCCATCCGGGCCCACATGCCGCCCGACGCCAAACTGATCGCCGTGGGCGTTTTTTCGCCGTTCTTCGTGCCCATCAAGGTGCTGGCCATGGCGGCCTTGCTCCTGTCCCTGCCCTGGTGGATGTACCAGGTGTGGGCTTTCGTGGCGCCCGGCCTGTACAGCCACGAAAAGCGCTTCGCCGTGCCGCTGATCGTGCTGGGCAGCTTCCTGGCCTACATTGGTATCGCCTTCGTGCAGTTCTTCGTGCTGGACAAGATGTTCGGCTTCATCCAGAAGTTCACGCCCGCGAGCGTGGCGGCCACGCCCGACATTGCCTCTTACGTGGAGGCCATCCTGTCGCTGTACCTCGCCTTCGGCCTGGCGTTCCAGGTGCCCATCGTGGTGGTGCTGCTGGTCAAGATGAACATGGTGACGGTGCAGAAGCTCAAGGAGTTCCGGGGCTACTTCATCGTGGTGGCCTTTGTCATCGCCGCCGTCGTGACGCCGCCAGACGTGATCTCCCAGCTGGCGCTGGCCGTGCCCATGTGCCTGCTCTACGAGCTCGGTATCTGGGGTGCGCAGTGGTTCATCAAGGTCTCTGCCAAGCCCGACGAAGAAGCCAAGGAAGAAACGGCTTCCTGATCCAGGGCACCGCGCCTCAGCGCGGCGTGGCTTGCTGACGCGGCAGATTGCGCTTGCCCGGGGTGACTTCGACCTTCGTCTTGCCGTCGCGCCGGACCACGTCGAGCGACGCGGGGGTGCCGGGGGTGAGGTTTGCCACGGCCGACAGAAGCTGCGCCACGTTGTTCACCGGACGGCCTGCCACGGCGGTGATCACGTCACCCGGGCGGATGCCGGCCTGCGCGGCGGGGCCGTTCTGCAGCACGCCGCTGATGATGACGCCGGTGCCCGGCTGCATGCCGAAGTTCTCGGCGAGTTCTGGGCTCAGGTCCTGCGGCTCCACACCGATCCAGCCCCGCGTGACTTGCCCGTCCTTCACGATGGCTTCCATGACGCTGCGCGCGGTGGAGGTGGGGATGGCAAAGCCGATGCCCATGGAGCCACCCGAGCGCGAGTAGATCGCGGTGTTGATGCCCATCAGCTGGCCGCTCACGTCCACCAGCGCACCTCCCGAATTGCCGGGGTTGATGGCCGCATCGGTCTGGATGAAGTTCTCGAAGGTGTTGATGCCCAGTTGCGTGCGACCGAGGGCGCTGACGATGCCGCTGGTCACGGTCTGGCCGACGCCGAAGGGGTTGCCGATGGCCAGCACCTGGTCGCCGATTTCCAGCGCGTCGGAGTTGCCCAGGGTGATCACGGGCAGGTCCGTCAGGTTGATTTTCAGGATCGCCAGATCGGTTTCCGGGTCGGTACCGATGACCTGGGCGACCGACTTGCGGCCGTCGTTGAGGATGACCTCGATCTCGTCGGCTTCCTCGATGACGTGGTTGTTGGTCAGCACATAGCCGGCAGGGCTGACGATCACCCCCGATCCCAGGCCGCTCTGCTGCTGCGAGGGCGCCTGGTCACCAAAGAAAAACCGGAACCAGGGGTCGCTGCTCTGGGGGTTGTTGACCGGCGCCTTGCTGGTGTTGATGCTCACCACGGCGGCCGATGCGGTGCGGGCGGCGGCACGAAAACTGCCGGTGCCTTCCACCGTCGCCACCGGCGCCCCGGACGGTGCCTCGAACACGGGCACGATGGAGGCCTGGCGGCCCAACCATTGGGGCTGCAAGGTGTTCACCACGAACAGCGCCGCCACAAGAACGGTGACGGTTTGGGCGAACAGGAGCCAGAGACGTTTCATGGAGGTGTCGAGCGGGTTGAAAGGGCGCGGTGCGGGCCGCGTGCGCCGATATTGTCCCGCATATGGGTGGGGACGGCGATGGCTTCAAGAGCGAGGGCGACCCGGTCGGCCGATGGGGAGTGCGGTGTCAGAATGGAGGGCTCCACACCGCCTCACACCAGCCGTCCATGCCCGACCCGAGCTCCCATCCACCCGCCGTTTCCCGCGCCGCCCTGAGCCAGGCGCTGGACGAGTTGCTTCAGCCGGCGCAGTTCAAGGACTACGGGCCGAACGGGTTGCAGGTCGAGGGCCGGGGCGAGGTGCGCAAGCTGGTGAGCGGCGTGACCGCCAGCCGGGCGCTGATCGAGGCTGCGATCGAGGAGGGTGCCGACGCGATCCTGGTGCACCACGGTCTGTTCTGGCGGGGCCAGGACGGCCGGGTGACCGGCTGGATGAAGCAGCGCCTGGCCTTGCTGCTGGCGCACGACATCAATTTGTTCGCCTACCACCTGCCGCTGGATGCGCATCCCGAGCTGGGCAACAACGCGCAACTGGCGCGGCAACTGGGCGTGCAGGTGTACACCGACGCCCGTGGCCGCTTCGGCGATCAGGCCCTGGGGTTCATGGGTGAGCGGCACAGCGAATCGGCCGCCGCGCTCGCCGATCACGTGGCCCGGTGTCTGGCGCGCAACGTGACCTTGGTGGCAGAGCCCGATCGCCCGCTGCGACACGTGGCGCTGTGCACGGGCGGTGCCCAGGGCTACTTCGAGGCGGCCATCGCCGCCGGCGCGGATGTGTTCATCACCGGCGAGATTTCCGAGCCTCAGGCCCATTACGCCCGTGAGTGTGGAGTGGCCTACATTGCGTGCGGCCATCACGCGTCCGAGCGCTATGGGGCGCCCGCGGTCGGCGCCCACGTGGCGGCGCAGCTGGGGCTGGCGCACGTGTTCATCGACATCGACAACCCGGCCTGAGGCGCAGCATGCCGGCGTTCCACTCCCTTCCGTTGGTGCTGAGCATGGGCGATCCGGCCGGCATCGGGCCCGAGATCATTGCCAAGGCGTTCCGCGAGAGGCCTGCGCTGGGCCGCCAGGTGGTGGTGGCCGGCGACGTGGCGACCTTGCGGCAGGCCTTGCGCGCCACGGCATCCGAGCCGGGATCGGCCGCCGGGGCGCTCATGCTGGCCGAGGTGGATGCTTTGTCGGGTCTGGAGGACGTGCCGCCGGAGTGCATGGCGGTGGTGCAGGCGTGTTCACTGGCGCAGCCGGTGCCTCTGGGGCGCGTGAGCGCAGAGGCCGGCCTGGCGGCGGCCGATTGCATCCGCTGGGCCGCGCAGGCCACCTTGTCGGGGCAGGCGCGTGCGCTGGTGACCGCACCGATCCACAAGGAGGCGCTGGCGGCGGCGGGCGTGGACCATCCGGGCCACACCGAGTTGCTGCAATCGCTTGCGGCCGCGCATGCCGGTGTGCCGGTCTCGGCCCTGCCCGTGCGCATGATGCTCAGCTGCCCCGGGCTGAGCACGGTGCTGGTCAGCATCCATGTGTCCCTGCAGCAGGCGCTGCGGGCGGTGACGCAGGCGCAGGTGCTGCAGACCATCCGCATCACCGACGCGCACTTCCGGCGGGCCGGGGTGGCTGCGCCGCGCATCGCGGTGGCCGGGCTGAATCCGCATGCCGGCGAGGGCGGCTTGTTCGGGCGGGAGGAAATCGAGGTCATCGAGCCGGCGGTGGCGCAGGCTCGAAAGGAGGGAATGGAGGCCAGTGGGCCCCATGCGCCCGACACGGTGTTCATGCGCGCCCGACAAGGCGCTTTCGACGTGGTGGTGGCGATGTACCACGACCAGGGGCTCATTCCGGTCAAGCTGCTGGGGCTGGAGCACGGGGTGAACACCACGCTGGGCCTGCCCTTTGTGCGCACCAGTCCGGACCACGGCACGGCATTCGATATCGCCGGCACCGGCCAGGCCAGTGCCTCCAGCCTGCTGGCGGCCATCGACGCCGCCCTGGCTGCCACGGGCGGCTGAGGCATGAAAAACGCCGCAGCCCCGCGAGGGGGTGCGGCGTGGCCGGCAGCGGTCGGTGCTTCTTACTTGCGCAAGCTGTCGCGGATCTCGCGCAGCAGGGCGATGTCTTCCGGCGTGGCCGGCGGCTCGGCCGGCGCGGGCGGCGTTTCCCGCTTCAGGCGGTTGATCTGCTTGACCATGATGAAGATGATGAACGCCATGATGGTGAAGTTCAGCGCCACGGTGATGAAGTTGCCGTAGGCCAGGGTCGGCACGCCAGCCGCCTTCAGGCCGGCCAGCGTCGCGGGCGTGCCCTCGGGCACTTTGCCGAGTGCCAGGTACAGGTTGGTGAAATCCAGGCTGCCGAAGATGGCGCCCACGATGGGCATGATCACATCGTCGACCATGGAGGTGACGATCTTGCCGAAGGCCCCGCCAATGATCACGCCCACGGCGAGGTCGATCACGTTGCCCTTGACGGCAAATTCCTTGAACTCTTGCAACATGCCCATGAGGTCCTCCGGTTGACGAGTGATTGAATGAATGGCGGAAATGCGAGAGGCATTCT
This sequence comes from Hydrogenophaga sp. GW456-12-10-14-TSB4, assembly GCF_059424305.1. NCBI lineage: Bacteria > Pseudomonadati > Pseudomonadota > Betaproteobacteria > Burkholderiales > Comamonadaceae > Hydrogenophaga > Hydrogenophaga sp. GW456-12-10-14-TSB4. The sequence goes on from NZ_JBWKZH010000028.1 coordinate 53,018, forward strand.
CACACAGTCGTGCGCGAGGGCTGCTTGTCTGGAGCGCTCTCGGGCAATAGCCAAGTCCCACACCCCGACAAGCGGTAAAGCCCCTTGACTGCTCCAGTACAATGCCGGGTTGTCCCTAGTGTCCCGTCTCGACTCCATTGAAAGATCCCCATGAGTGAAGCAACCGCCGGTGCGACTGTCGATCGCAGCCGCAGAACCTGGCTGATCACCTCCTGCGCCATGGGTGGTGCTGGTGCAGCCGCCGTCGCCGTTCCCTTCGTGAGCACCTTCCAGCCGTCCGAGCGGGCCAAGGCCGCAGGCGCCGCTGTGGAAGTGGACATCTCCGGCATCCAGCCGGGCGAGAAGCTCGTCGTCGAGTGGCGCGGCAAGCCGGTCTGGATCCTGCGCCGCACGCCCGAGCAGCTCGCCGCGCTCGAGGCCATCGAAGGGCAACTGGCCGACCCGAACTCGGATCGCACGGCCTACCCGACGCCGGCCTATGCCAAGAACCGCCACCGCTCCATCAGGCCCGAATTCCTCGTGACCGTGGGCATCTGCACCCACCTCGGCTGTTCCCCGGGCGACAAGCTCACCCCCGGCCCGCAGCCCTCGCTGCCGGACGACTGGAAGGGTGGTTTCCTGTGCGCCTGCCACGGCTCCACGTTCGACGTGGCCGGCCGCGTGTTCAAGAACAAGCCCGCGCCCGACAACCTGGAAGTGCCGCCGCACTACTACCTGTCCGACACCACCTTGCTGGTGGGTGAAGAGAAGCAGGCCTGAGCGGCGCTGACAGACAACGGATCACAGAGGCATCCCCATGGCTGAATTCAAAGAAATTTCCCCCGACGCACCGATCGGTCAGAAAGCGCTGAACTGGATCGACAACCGGTTCCCGGCATCCAAGCTGTACAAAGAGCATCTCTCCGAGTACTACGCGCCCAAGAACTTCAACTTCTGGTACTTCTTCGGCTCGCTGGCCTTGCTGGTGCTCGTGATCCAGATCGTCACCGGCATCTTCCTGGTGATGCACTACAAGCCCGACGCCAACCTGGCCTTCGCGTCGGTCGAGTACATCATGCGCGACGTGCCCTGGGGCTGGTTGATCCGCTACATGCACTCCACCGGTGCCTCGGCATTCTTCGTGGTGGTGTACCTGCACATGTTCCGCGGCCTCATCTACGGCAGCTACCGCAAGCCGCGCGAGCTGGTCTGGGTGTTCGGTTGCGCGATCTTCCTGTGCCTGATGGCCGAGGCCTTCATGGGCTACCTGCTGCCCTGGGGCCAGATGTCCTACTGGGGCGCCCAGGTGATCGTCAACCTGTTCTCGGCCATTCCTTTCGTGGGCCCTGACCTGGCGCTGCTGATCCGCGGCGACTACGTGGTGGGCGATGCGACGCTGAACCGCTTCTTCAGCTTCCACGTGATCGCGGTGCCGCTGGTGCTGCTGGGTCTGGTGGTGGCTCACCTGATCGCGCTGCACGAAGTGGGTTCCAACAACCCCGACGGCGTCGAGATCAAGGCGACCAAGGACGCCTCCGGCAAGCCGCTGGACGGCATCCCGTTCCACCCGTACTACACGGTGCACGACATCCTGGGCGTTTCCGTCTTCCTGATGGTGTTCTCGGCGATCGTCTTCTTCGCCCCCGAGTTCGGCGGCTACTTCCTCGAATACAACAACTTCATCCCGGCCGACCCGCTGGTGACCCCGCTGCACATTGCGCCGGTCTGGTACTTCACGCCGTTCTACTCCATGCTGCGCGCCATCACCACCGAGATGATGTACGCCCTCGTGACCATCGTCGTCATCGCGGCGATCCTGGGTGCGCTCAAGGCCAAGGTGTCGGGCGCGATCAAGGGTGGCATCGTGATCGCCGCGCTGGTGCTCGTGGCACTGATGCTGTCCATCGACGCCAAGTTCTGGGGCGTGGTCGCCATGGGCGGCGCCGTCATCATCCTGTTCTTCCTGCCCTGGCTCGATCACAGCCCGGTCAAGTCGATCCGCTACCGTCCGACCTGGAACCTCTGGCTGTACACGGTGTTCGTGATCAACTTCCTGGTTCTCGGCTATCTCGGGGTGTTGCCGCCGTCGCCCATCGGCGAGCGGGTGTCCCAGGTGGGTACGCTGTTCTACTTCGGCTTCTTCCTGCTGATGCCCTGGTGGAGCCGCATCGGCGAATTCAAGCCGGTGCCCCAGCGCGTCACGTTCCAGCCCCACTGAACCCCACAGAGCCAATCCGGAGAGTCAAGCAAATGAAAAAAATCCTCTTGGGCTTCATGCTGGCCCTGGGCTTGTCGGGTGCAGCGTTGGCCGCTGGCGGTAACTTCCCGCTGGACAAGGCGCCCCAGCGCACCAACGACATGGCCGCCCTGCAAAACGGTGCCAAGCTGTTCGTCAACTACTGCCTGAGCTGCCACTCGGCGGCGTTCATGCGCTACAACCGCCTGCGCGACATCGGCCTGAACGACAAGCAGATCGCCGAGAACCTGACCTTCCCCACCGACAAGATCGGTGACACGATGAAGGCCGCGATCGATCCGAAGCAGGCCAAGCAGTTCTTTGGCGCGAACCCGCCCGACCTGAGCCTGATCGCACGTTCGCGCTCCAGCCACGCCGGCACCGGTGCCGACTATGTCTACACGCTGCTGCGCAGCTACTACCGCGACGACACCAAGCCGACCGGCTGGAACAACCTCGTGTTCCCGAACATCGGCATGCCCCATCCCCTGTGGGAATTGCAGGGCGAGCGCCGTCCGGTGCACGAGAAGGTGATGAGTCACGGCCACGAAGTCGATCGCGTCAAGGGTTGGGAGCAAGTCAAGCCCGGCACCCTGAGCGATGCGCGCTACGAGGAAAACGTCGGCGACCTGGTGGCCTATCTGCAGTGGATGGCCGAGCCGTCCCAGAACACCCGCGTGCGCATCGGCGTGTGGGTCCTGCTGTTCCTGGCGGCTTTCACCATCGTGGCCTGGCGCTTGAATGCGGCCTACTGGAAAGACGTCAAATAATCCGATCCGGCTGGGACGGCCTCACGGAAGGCCGGCCCGACCGTTCCACAGTGGTTTGCAGTGCCTGACGGGCATGTTCGCAAGCCACTGTTTTTTGCTTTAAGGAGACTCCCACATGATGGTCTTGTATTCGGGCACCACCTGCCCTTACTCCCACCGCTGCCGTTTCGTGCTGTTTGAAAAAGGCATGGACTTCGAGATCCGGGACGTCGATCTTTACAACAAGCCCGAAGACATCAGCGTGATGAACCCGTACGGCCAGGTGCCCATCCTGGTCGAGCGCGATCTCATCCTGTACGAATCGAACATCATCAACGAGTACATCGATGAGCGTTTCCCGCATCCCCAGCTGATGCCCGGCGACCCGGTGGATCGCGCGCGCGTGCGCCTGTTCCTGCTGAACTTCGAGAAGGAGCTGTTTACGCACGTGTCCATGCTCGAGTCGCGCAGCGCCAAGGGCAACGAGAAGGCGCTGGAGAAGGCCCGGTCGCACATCCGCGATCGCCTGACCCAGCTCGCACCGGTGTTCCTGAAGAACAAGTTCATGCTGGGCGACAACTTCTCCATGCTGGACGTGGCCATTGCGCCGCTGCTGTGGCGCCTGGACTTCTACGGCATCGAACTCAGCAAGAATGCGGCCCCTCTGCTCAAGTACGCCGAGCGCATCTTCTCGCGCCCGGCCTACATCGAAGCGCTGACGCCGTCCGAAAAGGTGATGCGCAAGTAAATGGCCGACGGCCCTGCGGGGCCAGGCCAGCGAGCTGTCATGAGCGCATTTGAACCGGAAATCCCCTCCACGCGGCCCTACCTGATCCGTGCCTTGCACGAATGGTGTGCCGACAACGGCTTTTCGCCTTACATCGCGGTGCAGGTCGACGGGTCGGTGCGCGTGCCCATGGAGTTCGTGAAGAACGGCGAGATCGTGCTCAATGTGAGCATGGAGGCGACCAGCTCGCTCAAGCTGGGCAATGAGTTCATCGAGTTCAAGGCCCGTTTCGGCGGCGTGGCGCGCGAGATCATCGTGCCGGTCAGCCATGTGATCGCCATTTACGCGCGCGAAAACGGGCAGGGTATGGCCTTTCCCGCGCCGCCCGCCGCTGCCGTGGCCGGGCCGGCCTCGGACGCTGCGGTGGTGCCGGACGCGCCGGCGGGTGCCGAAGAAGCTCACGATGGGGCTGCTCGGGGGCCGCTTCGTTCCGTTCCCAGTGAGGGGGCGTCGTCCGCTTCGGATAATCTGCCCGATCCACCGGCGGGCCCTGGTCGGCCAGGCGGCAGGCCTCAGCTCAAGCGCGTCAAGTAGAATTTTTCTTCCGTCCAACCCGCCGCTTTAGCTCAGTTGGTAGAGCAATCGCCTTGTAAGCGATAGGTCGTCTGTTCGAGTCAGACAAGCGGCACCAGGCACCGCCCACCCACCCTCACGGGGCATTCATCGTCCCGGCGTTTGGACTTTGATGCGGATTGCGTTAACCTGCGCTCCCCTTTGGGTCAATGCCGTCTGCAGCGCAGGCAACAGATGGCGCAGTTTGGTCGAAGCGGCGGCACTGCCCACCAGCAGGCACCACTCCTGGTCCTGCAAAGGGCCCGGCCGCACATGTGGGCGCAACGTGACGGGAATCAGGTGTTGAACCTGATCCAGGCACCAACGGGATTCCTTGATGCGCTCCTGCAGCGCGGCGAGCGTGGGCGCTGCTCCCACGGCCTGCTCGAGGCTGAGCATGGTGTTGTGGGATCGGGGGGCGGTAGACATGCGATGAAGGTGATCCGGTTGAACCCGGATGACCCGGAAAGGTAGAGCAGTGCACATCATTATCACGGACGCCTGGCTGGCCAGGAGTCGCGCCATGCACCTCAGCGGACTCAGGCTCGTCGGCGTCGGCATGCTCGCGTCGGTGTTGCTGATGCTGGGCGCCATCACCACGTACCACTGGGTGTTTCTGGAAGGGGTCCGCCAGGGCTGGCCCGGCTTTGCGCCGGTGGCGCGGCTGGTGCATCAGGACGAAGCCAGTTCCCAGAATGCCTACATGCGGGCCAACCTTGACGCCATGGCCCGCAAGCTGGGGGAAATGCAGGCCCGCATGGTGCAGATCGATTCCCTGGGCGAGCGGGTGGCCGGCCTGGCGGGCCTGAGCCCGGCGGAGTTCAAGCCCAAGCCGGGTGCCGGCGGCGCACTGGTCGGTGGCCGTGACCTGAGCATGGAAGAGCTGATGGGCGCCCTGGACCGGATCGACCAGAGCAGCGGCTCGCGGGTGGACTGGCTGACGGTGGTGGAATCGCGCCTGTTCGACCAGAAGATCCTGCGCACCATGGTGCCGACCGAGCAACCGGTGGCGGGCGTGCAGGTGGGTTCGCCCTTCGGCTTCCGCATCGACCCCATCACCGGGCGCTCCGCCCTGCACACGGGCCTGGATTTCCCGTCCGATCCGGGCACGCCCATCCTCGCCGCCGCAGGTGGCATGGTGGTGGTGCAGGAATACCACCCGGCTTACGGCAACATGGTGGAGGTGGACCATGGCAACGACCTCATCACCCGCTATGCCCACGCCTCGAAGGTGCTGGTGAAGAAGGGCGACATCGTGAAACGGGGCCAGAAGATCGCGGAAGTGGGCTCCACGGGGCGTTCGACCGGGCCGCACCTGCACTTTGAAGTGTGGGTTTCGGGCGTGCCCCAGGACCCCCAGCGCTTCCTCGCCGCAGGCGAAAACATGGCCGTGGCCAAGGCGGCGGGGCCGGGCCCCCGCAGGCCCTGAACAGGCCGCGGGTGCGGCGGGTAAAATGCGCGTTTTGCTCTTGAAAGCCCTGCATTCGTCGGCACATCACGGGTAGTTCCCGTCGTCTGCTCTCCCGGGTCCGAGAGAGCCTTCCTACCTCCAATTGCCTGCCCGGAAACCACCAGGTGACCGGCGCCGGCCCGCACGTATGGCCACAAACTTCCTCACCAAAATCTTTGGTAGCCGCAATGACCGTCTTCTGAAGACCTATCGCAAGACGGTGGAGCGCATCAATGGACTGGAGTCGAAGTTCGAGCAGCTCAGCGATGACGAGCTGAAGGCGCAGACGGAATCCTTCAAGCAACGCATCGCCCAGGGCGAAGCCCTCGAGGCCTTGCTGCCCGAGGCATTTGCCGTGGTGCGCGAGGCCAGCAAGCGCGTCATGAAGATGCGGCATTTCGACGTGCAGCTGATCGGCGGCCTGGCGCTGCACCATGGCAAGGTGGCCGAGATGCGCACCGGCGAAGGCAAGACGCTGACCGCCACGCTGCCGGTGTATCTGAACGCGCTGACCGGCAAGGGCGTTCACGTGGTCACGGTCAACGATTACCTGGCCAGCCGCGATGCCCAATGGATGGGCCGTCTGTACAACTTCCTTGGCCTGAGCGTGGGCATCAACCTGCCCCAGGCGCCGCGCGAGGAGAAGCAGGCCGCCTACCGTGCCGACATCACGTACGGCACCAACAACGAATACGGTTTCGACTACCTGCGCGACAACATGGTCTACGAGGCCGCCGATCGCGTGCAGCGGGGCCTGAACTACGCCATCGTGGACGAGGTGGACTCGATCCTGATCGACGAGGCCCGCACGCCCCTGATCATCAGCGGCCAGGCCGAAGACCAGACCCAGGTCTACCTGGCGATCAAGCAGCTGGTGCCGCACTTGACGCGCCAGGAGGGCGAGGCCGATCCGCGCACGGGCGAGGGCGTGACCAAGCCCGGCGACTTCACCGTGGACGAGAAGGCGCATTCCATCCACATGACCGAGCAGGGCCATGAGAATGCCGAGCGCCTGCTGAGCCAGGCCGGCCTGCTGCCCGAGGGCGCGTCGCTGTACGACCCCGCCAACATCGCGCTGCTGCACCACCTGGTGACCTCGCTGAAGGCGCACCACCTCTACCACCGCGATCAGCACTACGTGAACCAGAACGGCGAGATCGTCATCGTCGACGAGTTCACCGGCCGTCTGATGTCGGGCCGCCGCTGGAGCGATGGCCTGCACCAGGCCGTGGAAGCGAAAGAAGGCGTGGCCATCCAGCCGGAGAACCAGACGCTGGCGTCCATCACCTTCCAGAACTATTTCCGCCTCTACAGCAAGCTCTCGGGCATGACCGGCACGGCCGACACCGAAGCCTACGAATTCCAGGAGATCTACGGCCTGGAAACCGTGGTGATCCCGCCCAACCGGCCGAGCAAGCGCAACGACCAGCTGGACCGGGTCTACAAGACCACCAAGGAAAAATACGTCGCCGCAATCGAGGACATCCGCGAGTGCCACGAGCGCGGCCAGCCGGTGCTGGTGGGCACCTCGTCGATCGAAAACTCCGAGATCATCGCCAGCCTGCTGCAGGCCGAGAAGCTGCCGCACGAAGTGCTCAACGCCAAGCAGCACGCCCGCGAGGCCGACATCATCATCCAGGCCGGCCGGCCCGGCGCCATCACCATTGCCACCAACATGGCCGGTCGTGGTACCGACATCGTGCTCGGTGGCAACCTCGAGAAGATGGTCGATGCGGTGCAGAACGACGAGTCGCTCGACGACGCGACCAAGGCGGCCCGCATCGAAACGATCCGCCAGCAATGGCAGCAGGACCACGAGAAGGTCAAGGCGCTGGGCGGCCTGCGAATCATCGCAACCGAACGCCATGAGTCGCGCCGCATCGACAACCAGCTGCGCGGCCGTTCGGGCCGCCAGGGCGACCCCGGCTCCTCGCGCTTCTACCTGAGCCTGGACGACTCGCTCATGCGCATCTTCGCGGGTGACCGCGTGCGCGCGATCATGGACCGCCTGAAGATGCCCGAGGGCGAGGCGATCGAGGCCGGCATCGTCACGCGCAGCATCGAGAGCGCGCAGCGCAAGGTCGAAGCGCGCAACTTCGACATCCGCAAGCAGTTGCTGGAGTACGACGACGTTTCCAACGACCAGCGCAAGGTGATCTACCAGCAGCGCAACGACATTCTGGACGCCACGTCGCTGCGCGCGCAGATCGACGCGCTGCGCGAAGGCTGCTTCACCGATCTGGTGCACCAGTACGTTCCCGAAGGCAGCGTGGAGGAGCAGTGGGACCTGCCCACGCTGGAGCGCGTGTTGCGCGAAGAGTGGGCCGTCGAGGCCCCCGTGTCGAGCTGGGTCGCGGATGCCGAGGCCATCGACGTCGAGGAAATCGTCGAGCGCGTGCAGGCGGTGGCCAGGACGGTGTTCGAGGGCAAGGTGGCGCTCGTGGGCGAGGAGAACTTCACCCAGTTCGAGCGTGTGGTGCTCCTGCAGACCATCGACGGCCAGTGGCGCGAGCACCTCTCGGCCCTGGACTACCTGCGGCAGGGCATCCACCTGCGCGGCTACGCCCAGAAGCAGCCCAAGCAGGAGTACAAGCGCGAAGCCTTCACCCTGTTCGGCCAGTTGCTCGACAGCGTCAAGAACGATGTCACGCGCGTGCTGATGAACGTGCGCGTGCAGTCGGCGGAACAGATGGCCGAAGCGGCCGAGCAGCTGGAAGAGCGCGCCGAGCAGATCGCCAACGTGACCTACACCGCACCGACCGAAACGGGCGAGGCGCAGACCATCGCCGATGCGACCCTGGCCGCGGCGGCCACGCGCCCCGCCGGCGAAGTGCCGCGGGTCGGGCGCAACGATCCCTGCCCCTGCGGCAGCGGCAAGAAGTACAAACACTGCCACGGCAAGCTGGACTGACGGCTCTGCTCGAGGCGGCACCGCGGGGTGTCCGCCGTCGCGCGGCCGTCGGGCATCACGGTATATCCACGGAGTTCACATGCCTGTTCTACTCAACGCCCCTTTGGTCACCGATCTGTTGCCCGTCGCGGGTGTGCGCATCGGCGTGGCGAAGGCGGGTATCCGCAAAGCCAATCGCAAGGACCTCACGGTGTTTCTGCTCGACGAGGGCTGCGCCGTGGGCGCGGTGTTCACGCAGAACCGCTATGCCGCCGCACCGGTCCAGGTGTGCCGCGATCACCTCGCGTCCGGACAATCCATCCGCGCCATGGTGATCAACACCGGCAATGCGAACGCCGGTACCGGTGAGCCCGGCCTGGCCAATGCCCGCCAGACCTGCAACGCGCTGGCGCGTTCGCTGGGCCTGCACCATGAACAGGTGCTGCCCTTCTCGACCGGGGTGATCATGGAGCCGCTGCCGCTGGATCGCCTGCTGGCAGGCCTCCCGGCGGCGCTGGCCGATGCGGCCCAGCCACAGACCGAGGGCGGAGCGCAATGGCTTTCGGCGGCCGAGGGCATCATGACCACCGACACCCTGCCCAAGGCCTTCAGCCAGCGGTTTGAACTGGACGGGCGCACTGTCACGGCCACCGGCATTGCCAAGGGCGCGGGCATGATCCGGCCGAACATGGCCACGATGCTGGGTTTTCTGGCGACCGATGCCAGCGTGGCGCCGGCGCTCATGAATGCGCTGGCGCGCCGCCTGGCCGACGCCTCCTTCAACCGCGTCACCGTGGACGGCGACACCAGCACCAACGATTCCTTTGTCGTGGTGGCCACCGGGAAGGCGGGCAACGCCCCCATCACCGACCTCGACAGCCCGGCCGGCCGGGCGTTGCTGGCCGCGCTGGTGCCCGTTGCACGGCACCTCGCCCACGCCATCGTGCGCGACGGCGAAGGAGCCACCAAGTTCATCACCGTCCAGGTGGAAGGCGGGCGCGATGCGTCGGAGTGCCTGTTGGCCGCTTACGCGGTGGCGCACTCTCCCCTGGTCAAGACGGCGTTCTTCGCCAGCGATCCGAACCTGGGCCGCATCCTGGCGGCGGTGGGCTACGCGGGCATCCACGACCTGGACGTCAGCGGCATTGACCTTCACCTCGGTGACGTGCAAGTGGTCAACGCCGGTGGCCGCCATCCCGCCTACAAGGAAGAGGACGGTCAGCGGGTGATGAAACAGGCCGAGATCCTGGTGCGCATCGGCCTGGGCCGCGGCACGGCGAGCGAGACGGTGTGGACCTGCGATTTCAGTCACGAGTACGTGACCATCAATGCCGACTACCGGTCATGAACGAGCACTTTGAACGGCTGCTGCAGCGCGCCGAGCAGCTCATCACGCGCATCGAGGCCGTGCTGCCTCAACCCATGACCGCCCCGGATTGGGCCGCCGCCGTGGCCTGGCGGTACCGCAAGCGCAGCAGCGGGCACGGCGTGCTGGAGCCGGTGCGCCACGTGGGCGCGATGCGCCTGAGCGATCTGCAGGAAATCGACGGGCAGAAGGAAAAGATCCAGCGCAACACCCTGCAGTTCGTGCAAGGCTTGCCCGCTAACAACGTGCTGTTGACCGGCGCGCGCGGCACCGGCAAATCCTCGCTGGTGCGGGCCTGCCTCAACGAGTACGCACCGCAGGGCCTGCGCTTGATCGAGGTGGACAAGTCCGACCTCGTGGACCTGCCTGACATCGTGGAGGTGGTCGCCGATCGGCCTGAGCGCTTCATCGTCTTCTGCGACGACCTCAGCTTCGAGGACGGTGAGCCGGGCTACAAGGCGCTCAAATCGATCCTGGATGGATCGGTCTCTGCCGCCAGCCCGAACGTGCTGATCTACGCCACCAGCAACCGGCGCCACCTGCTGCCCGAGTACATGAAGGAAAACCTCACCTACACGCACACAGCGGATGGTGAGGTGCACCCGGGTGAGGTGGTGGAAGAGAAGATTTCGTTATCGGAGCGTTTTGGCCTGTGGGTGAGCTTCTACCCATTCAGCCAGGACGAGTACCTCACCATCGTGGCGCAATGGCTCTCCGCCCTGGGGGTGTCGGCCGCCCACATCGAGTCGGCGCGACCCCAGGCACTGGTCTGGGCGCTGGAGCGCGGTTCGCGCAGCGGGCGGGTGGCCTACCAGTTCGCGCGCGATTACGCGGGCACCCACACCGCACAGGCATGAGCGCGGCGGTGCTGGTGGTCGACGCCGACCAGGACGCTCCACGGCCTGCCGACCGGCCCGTGGTGGACGTGGCCGTCGGCGTGCTGGTCGCGCCCGATGGCGCCTTTCTGCTGACGTCGCGCCCACCCGGCAAGGTGTATGCCGGCTATTGGGAGTTTCCGGGCGGCAAGCTGGAGGCGGGTGAAACCGTGGAGCAGGCGCTGCGGCGCGAGTTGCAGGAAGAGATCGGCCTGACCATCGGCACGGCCCACATCTGGAAGGTGTCGATGGTGGACTACCCCCATGGGCTGGTGCGCCTGCACTTCTGCAAGGTGCACGACTGGACGGGGGAGCTGCAGATGCGCGAAGGCCAGCAGTTTGGCTGGCAGACGTTGCCGGTGACCTGCGCCCCGGTGCTGGCCGGCACCGTGCCTGTGCTGGAATGGTTGGCCGCCGAGCGGGCTGCCTGAGGGCGGGCTCAACTCTGCTCGAAGCCGGGATCGCTCTGCCCTTCCTTCTCTGGCAGACTGAATTCCTCGTTGGCCCAGGCGCCCAGGTCCATCTGCTTGCAGCGCTCGCTGCAGAACGGCCGGTAGGCGTTGCTCGGCGCGTAGACGCTGGGTCCACCGCAGTGGGGACAGCGGACGGTTCTGCCGGGCGTGCTGCCGGAGGGGTTGCTCACGTCCGACCTCAGGCGCAAAGGGTCAACTCGAAGGCTGCGTCTTCCTGCGCGGGATGCAGGCGGTCGTCTTCCCCGTGGCGCATCAGGCGCACCGACAGCATCAACCGATTGCCGCTGATCTCGGGAATGAGCCCGGTGGACGGGTCGATGCGCAAGCGAAGCAGCTGGAAGCTGCGCCCTTGAGGCAGCGTCAGCTGGAACTGGCCCCCCGGTGCAACCACTTTCTGGGCCGAGCCCGATTCACGCAGCATCTTGAGCAACTGCACGATGGATTCGGCCAGCGGTGCCAGCGGCACCGACCAGCGATGCAGGTCGGCTCGACGGTCCTCCGCGTTGCGGTGTTGCCAGTGGTAATACGCCGGCAGATCAAACTCGCACGTGCCGCCGGGAATGCCGATGCGGCTGCGGATGCTCATCAGCCAGTCGTTTTCGGTCAGGGCCTGCCCGGTCTTGCCCGTCATCTCGCTCAGTTGCGTGAAGCAGTTCTCCAGCTTCTCAATGACTTCTTCGAGCGCCTGCTCGGCAATCATGGGGTTGCCGCGAAACCCGATGAGGTGCTGCTTGTGTCGGTCGAGATCCTTGAGCACGTCCGACTTCATATCGGCCCGTGCCGCCACGTCCATGATCTCGAAGATCGTCTGGATCGCGTAGTGGTGATCCAGCGGGTGGCTGCGTGGCACCAGTTCCACCATGCGACGAAACAGCTGCTCGAGCCGCAGGTAGGTGCGAATGCGTTCGTTGAAGGGGTAGTCGTACAGGATCACGGCAGCGGGGAGGTCGCGGGGCGAAGCGGCGGGTGGGGGTTCATCATAGCCCGAACCGCTTGGCCAGGGCCTCTGCAGCGTGCTCCAGCAGGGACAGATCGTCGGCGTCGTTGAAGACCACAAGATCGGCCGCCGCGAGCCGCAGGGCGCGTGGGCTCTGGTTGCGCATCACGGCCTCGGTGGTGGACACGTCCCATCCGCTGCGGGCGTTCACGCGGCGGATCTGCGTGGCGGGCGAACAATCGACCACCAGCACGCGGTCCAGTTGAGGTCGCCAGCGCGGGGACTCGACCAGCAAAGGCACATCGAACACCAGGCAGGGCGAGGTGGATGCCTGGGCCAGGCGCTGGATTTCCGCACCCACCAGCGGGTGAATGATGTGTTCCAGCGTGTGGCGGGCTTCCGGGTTGGCGAACACATGGTCGCGCATGCGCTGCCGGTCTAGCGCACCATCCGGAGCAAGGAAGGCCGGGCCGAAGACGCTTGCGATGGCGGGCATGGCGACTCCATCCGCTTCCGTACTGCGCCGCGAGATGGCATCGGCATCGATCACGTCGGCTCCGCGGGTTTGCAGCAGCCGCGCCAGTGTGCTTTTGCCGCTGCCGATGCCACCGGTGAGGCCCAGCCGGACGGGAGCGTGGCCGAGTCCGGGATTCACAGGCCGATGACGGCCAGAATGGCCGAGGGCCCGAAGACCATCGAGGTCAGGCCCGCGAGTGCCAGGAAGGGCCCGAAAGGCACATAGCCTCCCTCGCGCAGGTTGCCCTTGAGCTTGATGGCAATGCCGATCACGGCGCCGATCACCGATGCCATCAGGATGACGGGAATCAGCGCCTGCCAGCCGAACCACGCGCCGAAGGCGGCAAAGAGCTTGAAGTCTCCGTAGCCCATGCCCTCCTTGTCGGTGATCAGCTTGAAGGCCCAGTACACCAGCCACAGCGACAGATAGCCGGCCACGGCGCCCCAGAGCGCGTCCGGCAGGGCCGTGTCCGTCAGCCGCAAGCCGGCCGCGCACAGGCCGGCCCAGAGCAAGGGCAGGGTGATGTCGTCGGGCAGCAGGGTGGTGTCCCAGTCAATGCACGCCAGTGCCAGCACCGCCGCCGAGAACCCGCACCAGGCCAGGGCCTCCCAGCCCAGGCCCCAGTGCCAGCCGCACCAGGCGAACAGGGCGGCTGTCACCGCTTCCACCGCCGGGTAGCGGGCGCTGATCGGTGCAGCGCACTGGCTGCACTTGCCTCGCAGGGCCAGGTAGCTGAGCACGGGGATGTTTTCGAACCAGCGGATCTGATGCCCGCAATGGGGGCAGCGCGAGCGGGGCACCATCAGATTGAACGGTTCGGGTTCCGGTGAGGCCGCCGCGGGGCTTTCCTCTGTGCTCTGGAGGTCCGCGCATTCGGCGGCCCAGCGCAGCTCCATCATCTTGGGCAGGCGGTGAATCACCACATTGAGGAAGCTGCCCACCAACAGGCCGAGCAAGCCCAGCAGCGCCGCGCCCGGCGCACCCGCGTCTGCCAGCATCAAACCACCTGGCCCAGTTTGAAGATGGGGAGGTACATCGACACCACGATGCCGCCGATGACGGTGCCCAGCACGACGATGATGATGGGTTCCATCAGGCTGGAGATGCCTGCCACCATGTCGTCGACCTCGGATTCATAGAAGTCGGCGGCCTTGCTCAGCATGTGGTCGATCGAGCCCGACTCCTCACCGATGGCGCACATCTGCAGCACCATGGACGGGAAGACGTTGGCATTGGTCATGGCGGTGGTGAGGCTGGTGCCGGTCGACACCTCCTGCTGGATCTTTTCGGTGGCGATGGTGTAGACGGAATTGCCCGACGCGCCGCCCACCGAATCGAGCGCCTCCACCAGCGGCACGCCTGCGGCGAACATGGTGGCCAGGGTGCGGGTCCAGCGTGCAATGACCGACTTTTCGATCAATACGCCAAAGATCGGCAGCTTGAGCAGCAGGCGGTCCATGAACCGCTGCACCTTCTCGTTGCGCCGCCAGGCCTGCATGAAGAAGTAGAGACCGCCGCCGAGGACGCCGAAGATCAGCCACCAGTACTCGGTGAAGAACTCGCTCATCGCGATCACGGCCAAGGTCGGCGCGGGCAGATCGGCGCCGAAGGAAGAGAACACTTCCTTGAACGAGGGAATCACGAAGATCATGATGATGGTCACCACCACGAAGGCCACGATGACCACGGCGATCGGGTACATCAGCGCCGACTTGATCTTGGACTTGAGCGCCTCGGTCTTCTCCATGTAGGTGGCCAGGCGGTCCAGGAGATCCTCCAGAATACCGGCGGCTTCACCGGCTTCCACGAGGTTGCAGTACAGGCTGTCGAAGTACAGCGGGTGTTTGCGGAACGCCGAACTCAGCGAGGTGCCGGTTTCCACATCGGTCCGGATGTCGTTGAGCAACTTGGTGACACTGGGATTGGCATTGCCTCGGCCCACGATGTCGAAGGCCTGAAGCAGGGGCACGCCGGCCTTCATCATGGTGGCCAGCTGGCGTGTGAAGATGGCGATGTCCTTGGGCTTGATGCGCTTGCCCGAACTCATGCGGCGTTTCTTGATCTTGCCGGGCACGATGCCCTGGCGCCGCAGCGCGGCCAGCACCTGGTTTTCCCCCACGGCCCGCGTTTCCCCTCGGACGGTCTTGCCGTTGCGGTCCTTGCCTTCCCACTCGAAGACAGCGTCCTTGACGTTTTTGGATACTGCGGTTGCCATGGTGTCCTCTGAACCTTGTGTCTAGGGCTGCGTCATTCGTTGGTCACGCTGAGCACTTCTTCCAGCGATGTCATGCCCAGCTTCACCTTGAGCAGTCCCGATTCGCGCAGCGTGCGAACCCCTTCCTTGCCGGCCTGCTGGGCGATGTCGAGCGCACTGCCGCCGCGCAGGATGATGCGCTGGATCTCTTCCGAAATGGGCATCACCTGGTAGATGCCGACACGGCCCTTGTAGCCGTTGTTGCAGGCCGAACACCCCACAGGCTTGTAGGGTGTCCAGGTGCCATCGAGATCTTCGGGCTTGAACCCCGCATCCACCAGGGCCTTGCGCGGCGCGTCCAGCGGCGCCTTGCAGGTCGCGCACAGGCGGCGGGCCAGCCGCTGGGCGGTGATGAGGATCACGCTGGAGGCGATGTTGAACGTGGGGATGCCCATGTTCATCATCCGGGTCAAGGTGGTCGGCGCGTCGTTCGTGTGCAGCGTGGACAACACCATGTGGCCGGTTTGCGCGGCCTTGATCGAGATGTCCGCTGTTTCCAGATCGCGAATCTCACCCACCATGATCACGTCCGGATCCTGGCGCAGGAAGGCCTTGAGGGCCGCCGCAAACGTGAGACCCGCTTTTTCGTTGACGTTGACCTGGTTGACGCCCGGCAGGTTGATTTCCGACGGGTCTTCCGCCGTGGAGATGTTGATGCCCGGTTTGTTCAGGATGTTCAGGCAGGTGTACAGCGACACGGTCTTGCCCGAGCCCGTCGGGCCGGTGACCAGCACCATGCCGTAGGGCCGGCCGATCGCGTTCAGCAGCCTTTCCTTTTCTTCGGGTTCGTAGCCCAGGGCGTCGATACCGACCTTGGCGCTGCTCGGGTCGAGGATACGGATCACGATCTTCTCGCCGAACAGGGTGGGCAGGGTGCTGACCCGGAAGTCGATCACCCGGTCCGGCCCGATCTTCAGCTTCATGCGCCCATCCTGGGGCACGCGCTTCTCGGAGATGTCCATGCGGGAGATCACCTTGATGCGGGACGCCAGTTTGTCCTTGATCACGATCGGCGGCGACGCGATCTCGCGCAGCTCGCCGTCCACCCGGAAGCGGACCCGGTAGTTGTGCTCGTACGGCTCGAAGTGCAGGTCAGAGGCGCGCATGTTGAACGCGTCGATCAGCATCTTGTGCAGGAACTTGACCACGGGTGCGTCGTCGACCTCCGACGCCTTGTCGGTCACATCGCTGACGTTCGTCTCGGTGGCGGCCTCGTCGAATTCGAACTCGCCACCGATGATGTTGTCCATCGTGTCGTTGACGCTGGTGGTCTGGGTCTCCACCAGTTTGCTGAGCTTGTCGTACTCGGCAATCACCCAGTCCACGCCCATCTGGGTGGCGAACTTGATCTTCTCCGCCGCCTGCTGGTCGGCCGGGTCGGCCGTGGCCACCATCAAGCGGTTGTTGCGTTTGCTCAGGACGACGATGCGGTAGTCCGCGCAGATCTTGGCGTCGAGCAGGCCGGCGGGCAGGCGCTGCACGTCGATCGCGTCCAGATCGAGCAGCGGTGCGGCGAAGGCCACCGACATGGTGTGGGCCAGGTCGGAAGCGGACACCGCGCCCGAGCCGGTCAATTCGGCAATGAAGCTGGTGCGCCCGCTTTGCGCCTTGCGGTAGAGATCCTCCGCCGCCTTCTGGCCAAGCTTCCCTGCGGACACGAGTGCGCGCCCCAGGCCTGGCAAGGCCATGGACGGGGTCTCGTGGGGGACGGTTTCAACGGACGCCATAGACTTGTAATCTATCGTAAATCAAGGACTTGCCTGCCATTATTGAGGCAACTTGTGCCGGAATGGCCGTTTCCCTCGCTGGTCGTTGTATCGAGGACGCGAATTCCGACCGACCGGTCGCTGACGCGGTCTGAACGGCAATGTCTTGATGGGGAAACTGGTCGGGGTGAGAGGATTCGAACCTCCGGCCTCTACGTCCCGAACGTAGCGCTCTACCAGGCTAAGCTACACCCCGATGACCGAAAGTGGTCGATCGTCCGAGGACCGTGGGTCCTCGTCGGCTGCTCAAGAACGACGCTCGAGCAAGCCAGCCGCCAATTGTAGCAAAGCCGCGCTGTAGGGATTGACCGGGAGCTGTTTGGCCGCTTCGATTGCGCGCTGCGCCTCTGCGTGCGCACTCGTGCGGGCCGCATCCAGGGCGCCTGTTTGCAGAATGATGTCCCTGATCGCTTCGAGGTGTGCCACGTCGCCCTGCTCGATGGCCTGCCGCAGCAGCGCCTTCTGGGCTTCGGAGCCCGAACGCAGGGCGCAGATGATGGGCAGCGTGACCTTGCCTTCGCGCAGGTCGTCGCCCAGGTTCTTCCCCAGTTCTTCGGCGCTGCCTTCGTAGTCGAGCACGTCGTCGATGACCTGGAAGGCGGTGCCCAGGGCTTGCCCATACTGGGCGCAAAGCGCCTCGGTATGAGCGTCTGCACCGGCCAGGATGGGGGCCAGGCGGGCGCTGGCTTCAAACAGCTTGGCGGTCTTGGAGCGAATCACGCGCAGGTAGGCGGCCTCGTCGATGGCGGCGTCGTGCATGTTCATGAGCTGAAGCACTTCGCCCTCGGCAATCACGTTGGTCGCGTCGGACAGCACCTGCATCACGCGCATGTCGTTGATGTCCACCATCATCTGGAAGGCGCGGGAGTAGAGGAAATCGCCCACCAGAACGCTCGCGGCATTGCCGAACCGCTCGTTGGCGGTCTCCCGCCCCCGGCGCAGGGTGGACTCGTCCACCACGTCGTCGTGCAGCAGGGTCGCCGTGTGAATGAACTCCACCACGGCCGCCAGCGTGTGGCGCTGGGGGTTCTGGCTGTTGATGGCGCCGCTGACCAGCAGCAGCAGGGCAGGGCGCAATCGCTTGCCGCCGGCCGAGATGATGTACTGGGCGACCTCTCGCACCAGGGGCACTTCGGTGGTGAGGCGGTCGCTGATGACCTGGTCTACCCGCTGCATGTCGGGCTGGATCAGCTCCAAGGGGCTGGCGGCAGGGGCGATGGGGGTGGTCAAGGTGGATG
>NZ_JBWKZH010000029.1:0-70649 GCF_059424305.1 Hydrogenophaga sp. GW456-12-10-14-TSB4
GCGGGGGGGGGGGTGGGTGCATTGCGGGGTTGAACCGTTCCTATTGAAGCCCGCCAGGGGCGGTCGCCGAGCCGTCGGCGATGCGTTCGCAATACGCGATCAGGTCATCCAGCTCGCAAGACTTGTCGAAGACGCGGTCGGCCCCCAGCAGGGCACAGCGTTTGCGGATGTCAGGGGTGGCGTAGTTGGTGAGGACCACCCGGCGTGCCGGCACATTGGACTCCTGCGCCGCCTTCAGCACCCCCAGCCCGGAGCCGGTGACCAGGAAGATGTCGATGATCATGAGGTCGAAGCGGTCGCCCTGGCTCAGCCATTGCACCGCCGTCTCTTCGTCGCGGGCGTGCCCGACCACCTCCACATTGGCCAGCTCTTCCAGCGTGGACACCAGGTTTTCATAGATGACCTTGTTGTCCTCGACGATGTAGGTTCTGAGCGGCGACATGGGGCAGGCGGGCGTGAGCGTTTCAAAGATGTCCGGCGCGATGGTAAGCATATTCGGTGGCGCTCAGACGATGCCATCATGCCGCGTCTGAGCGCGCCTGTGCTCTCCAGGCCGCTGATTTTCGTGTAGGTGCATTCCTACACATCCCGGCCGTCGCACGGGTCAGCGGACCACGATGTCGTTCTTGACGGATTTCACCCCGTTCACGTCGCGCGCCAGGCGCTCGGCCATGCTCTTTTCGCCTGCGGACTTGGCGAAGCCCGAGAGCTGCACCGTGCCGTTGAGCGTTTCGACGTTGATGGAGGTGGCGGCCACGGTCGGGTCCTTGGCGTACGCGGCCTTCACCCGGGTGGTGATGGTGGCGTCGTCGACGTAGGCGCCGACGGTCTGCTGGTCGCGGGCCACGGCGCAGCCCGTCACTTGAACAACGGCGGTGGCGGCGGCGATGGCCAGAAGGGCGTGGGACAGTTTCATGACATTCTCCTCAGTTGGGGTTCTTGGAACAACCGGCGAGCCTGTGTGTGGGGGCTCGCCGGTCGTGTGTGGTGGTCATTCAAAACAGGATGAGAGGCAGGCCGATCAGCCCTTGGCCTCGACGGTCAGGCGGTTTTCCACCTTGACCACGCCTTCGACGGCGGCGGCCAGCACGGTGGCACGGTCGCGGGCGGCGGGGTCGGGGGCGGTGCCCTTGAGTTCGACGTGACCGTTGGTGGTGTCCACGTCAATCTTCAAGGCACTCAGTTGCGAGTCGCCTGCCAGCGCCGCATTCACCTTGGCGGTGATGGCCACGTCGGCTGCGCCCATGGCGATCTTGTCGGCAGCTTCGTTGCCGGCGGCCTTCATGTCCTGAGCGGCGTTGTTGGCATCGGTGCGCAGCTCGGCGCCGGCCGCCTGCGTCTGTTCCACCGTGTTGTCCATGCGCTGGCCCACGGTCTCGTCTTCCTTCTGGCCGCAGGCCACGATCAGGCTGGCGGCCATGGCGGCGGCGGCGAGCGCCGCGAGTCGGGTGTTGCGTTTCATCATGATGTGCTCCTTGAATGAGGTCAGTGCGGTTTGCGGGCGTTCGGCTTCTCGAACCAGTCGTCGGTGACGCGGCGTTCCCAGTCCGCCACCTGGCGTTCGGCTTCGTCCTTGGCCACGCCGTAGCGTTCCTGGATCTTTCCGGTCAGCTGCTCACGGCGCCCGGCGACGACGTCAAAGTCGTCATCAGTGAGCTTGCCCCACTGCTCGACCATCTTGCCCTTGACTTGTTTCCAGTTGCCTTCAATGCGATCCCAGTTCATGGCGACTCCTTGTGGTTGGGTTGCAGGTAGCGGTCGGAAGACCGTGGATTGACTTTAGGAAATCGGCCGCGCGCCGGATGTCGGGCGGCGGGCCGAGCCGGTGTAGGACTGGGCCGATGCGCGGGGCGGGGATGTAGGAGCCGTCTGACTGCTCTCTGTCGGTGAGCCTGTTAAATTGCTTCGGCCCCCAAGAGAACAAGGAAGCACAAGGACACCATGATCAAAGTCGGAATCGTTGATGACCACGCCATCGTGCGGTCGGGCCTGCGCCAGTTCCTGAGCGAACACGTGGACCTGAAGGTCACGGGCGAGGCCAACAATGGCCGGGAGGCCCTCGATCTCGCGCGCGGCGGCGAGGTGGATGTGCTGCTGATGGACATCTCCATGCCCGACCACAGCGGCGTGGACGCGCTGCAGGCCATCAAGGCGCGCTTCCCCGACCTGCCGGTGCTCATCCTCAGTGGCTTCCCCGAGGCCCAGTACGCCACCACCCTGCTGCGCTACGGCGCCAGCGGCTATCTCAACAAGGACTGCGCGCCCGACGACATCGTCACCGCCATCCGCACCGTGGCGCGCGGGCGGCGCTACATCAGCCCGGCCGTGGCCGAGCTGCTCGCCGACAACGCGGCGGGCGACGCCGAGCGCCCGCCCCACGAGCTGCTGTCCGAACGCGAGCTGCAGGTGTTCCTGCGCCTGGCCAAGGGCGAGACCATCGGCAACATGGCCGAGTCCATGTTCCTGAGCATCAAGACCGTGAGCACCTACCGCACGCGCGTGCTGGAAAAGCTCAAGCTCACGAGCAACAGCGACCTCACCTACTACGCCTTGAAGAACGGGCTGATCCAGTAAGCCGGCCGACGATCTGTCGGTGCCGTCCTACGCCCGGATGGCATTCGGGCTTGCAGCTTTCCCGGCACGGCGTCCCTACAGTGGAGCCATCACAACACAGGAGCCCGACATGCTGCACTACGCCGTGGTTTTCTTCGTCATCGCCCTGATCGCCGCCGTTTTGGGCTTTGGCGGCATTGCCGCCAGCGCCGCCGGCATCGCCAAGCTGCTCTTCGTGATCTTCCTGGTGATGGCGCTGGTCTCGATCGTGATCGGCTTGGTCCGCAAGCGTTGACGGACCGGTCAGATGGGACGGGCGTCCTCGCGCCAGAGGGGGCGCAAGGCCCACAGCCCGAGCGCGGGCCCGATCGCCAGCCAGGGCAGCAGCGCGCCCAGCCGCACTCGATCGGCCAGAGAGACGAACAGCAGGATGCTGGCAATCGAAATCGCAAAGCCGATGCTGTTGGTGAGCGTGAGCACGCTGCCCACGGCCTGGGGTGGCGCGTTGCGCGCCGTCAGGGTGGAAAACTGCGGTGAGTCGCCCGCGACGGTGATGCCCCAGAGCAGCAGCCAGCCGTAAAAAAGGGCGGCCGGTGCGCCCAGGGCCCAGGGGGCGGCCAGGCAGCAGGCGCCGCTGAGCGCCAGCTGTGTGCCGGCGACCCGCGCACTGCCCCAGCGCGGGGCCAGCCAACCTCCGCCCGCGCAGCCGATGGCGCCCGCGCCCAGCACCAGGAACGCCGCCCACGACAGGTCGGTCCCTTGCAGGCGTGTGGCCAGCACCAGCGGCACCATCACCCACATGGTGTAGAGCTCCCACATGTGGCCGAAGTAACCGAGCACCGAGCTGCGCACCCGCGCGTCCGTCCACAGCGTGGCCAGGGCGCGCCATTGCAGCGTGGCGGCGCGCCGGGGGGCTCCGGGCGGGTCGCCGGTGCCAAAGAACAGCAGCAGGCCGCCCCCGGCGGCCAGCGCGGCCACGCCGAGCATGAGCGTGGGCCAGGGCAGGGCGCCGCTGAGCGCGCGCAGCGCGTGGGCGCTGGCCGAGCCCAGCACCAGTGCGCCGATGAGCAGACCGAGCGCGCCGCCCAGGCCGCGCGTGTACCACTGCGCGGCGATCTTCATGCCCACCGGGTAGATGCCCGCCAGAAAGAAGCCGGTGGCGAACCGCCAGGCCAGCAGCGCCGTCTGGTCGCGCACCATCCACCAGGCGCCCACCGTGCAGGCCGCGCCGGCCAGCGAACACAGGAGAAACACGAGGCGCGGCGCGAACCGGTCGGCGATGGCCAGCAGCGCAAAAACCAGCGTGCCGGCGATGAAGCCGAACTGCAGGGCCGAGGTGAGCGTGCCGAGTGTGCTGACGGGCCAGCCCAGTTCGCGCTGCAGGTCGGGCATGACGGCATTGACCGCGAACCAGAGCGAGGTGCCCAGGAACTGGGCGAGCACCAGCACCGGCAGGATGTGGCGGGGCGCCGGGCTGCTCATGCCAGCCTCAGCGACGCAACTGCGTGAAGGCCTCGAACTCCCAGCTGCGCATGGCCAGCACCAGCGTGTAACCCTCGCGGTCCTTGTCGCTGAGTTTCTGGTCGGTCTGGTGCTGCTGCGCGAAGTCCTGCGCCACGCGCTGCAGGCGCTCCAGGAAGCCCGGCGCCAGCGTGCGGCTCACCGAACCATGCACCAGCATCACGCCCTCGCCGCTGCCGTCGAAGCCGCCGGCGAAGTAGTCGAGCAGGGCGTGCTCGCGGAAGTAGTTCATCACCGGGCCGTGTGGGCGCCAGCGGAAGGTCTTGGCGAGTTTGAGGCGGTATCGGTTGAGCGGGCGCAGCTCGATGATGCCGATGCGGTCGAGCTGCGCCAGGTACTTCACGCACTCGGCCTCGCTCAGCCGGTACTGCGAGGTCATCTGCTCCAGGGTCCACTGGCTGAGCACGCAGATGGCCACCAGCAGCAGCTTCTTGTCCGCCACCACCGCGCGTTCCTGCTCCTGCGTCATCTCGCGCAGCAGCGGCTGGGTGTCGGCCACGCGCCGCGAAAGCTCCGCGAAATCCAGCTTGAGTGCGCGGCAGATCTCGTCCACGCGCGAGAGCGACATATCGCCTCCCGCCAGCATGCGCTTGACGCTGGACTCCGCCATGCCGATCGCCTGCGCGAGGTCGGCGTAGGTCATCTGCGCAGCCTTGAGCTCCTTTTTGAGCGCAAGAACGAGGTCGGCGGTGGTGCTCATGGGTGAGGTGGTATCGTGATGCGGTACTTGGAGGTTGGAATGGTTCGACTGTATCGGAATGTGAGCCGGGGCGGGGTCTTGCACCCCACACTGCGCCGTGCGGCAGAATGCGCCGCACAAGCCCGACAGGAGGAGATCCACATGAGCTCACCCACCGCCACGTCCGCCGTGGCCGACCCCTCGCACGCCCCCGCCCACGAAGGCGGCCAGTTCGCCCTGCTGGGGCAGCGCCGTTTCGCCCCGTTCTTCTGGACCCAGTTCCTCGGCGCGGCGAACGACAACCTGTTCAAGTTCGCCTTCACCGTGCTGGTCACCTACCAGCTGCAGGTGGCCTGGCTGCCGCCCACCCTGGCCGGGCTGGTGATCGGCGCCCTGTTCATCCTGCCTTTCCTGCTGTTCTCGGCCACCAGCGGCCAGCTCGCGGACAAACACGACAAGAAGACGCTGATCGTCTTCGTCAAGCGGCTGGAGGTGCTCATCATGGCTCTGGCCGCCTGGGCCTTCTTCACCACCAACATCGTGCTGCTGCTGGCCTGCACCTTTCTCATGGGCCTGCACTCCACGCTGTTCGGCCCGGTGAAGTTCGCCTACCTGCCGCACCACCTGGGCGAGCGCGAGCTCACCGGCGGCAACGGCATGGTGGAGATGGGCACCTTCGTGGCCATCCTGCTGGGCAACCTGGCCGGCGGTCTCATCATCGCTGTGCCCGAGATCGGCGCGCACCACGTCGGCTTCAGCTGCGTGGCCCTGGCCATCCTCGGCCGGGTCACGGCGCACTACGTGCCCGCCACGCCGGCCACCGACCCCGGCCTGAAGATCAACTGGAATCCCTTCACCGAGACCTGGCGCAACCTGAAACTGGCGCACGGCAACACGGTGGTGTTCCGCTCGGTGCTGGGCATCAGCTGGATGTGGTTCTTCGGCGCGGTCTTCCTGAGCCAGTTCCCCAGCTTCGCCAAGGAGGTGCTGCACGGCAACGAGCAGGTGGCCTCGCTGCTGCTCATCGTGTTCTCGGTCGGCATCGGCACCGGCTCGCTGCTGTGCGAGGTGCTTTCGCGCCGGCATGTGGAGATCGGCCTCGTGCCGCTCGGTGC
This sequence comes from Hydrogenophaga sp. GW456-12-10-14-TSB4, assembly GCF_059424305.1. Taxonomy (NCBI): domain Bacteria; kingdom Pseudomonadati; phylum Pseudomonadota; class Betaproteobacteria; order Burkholderiales; family Comamonadaceae; genus Hydrogenophaga; species Hydrogenophaga sp. GW456-12-10-14-TSB4. Next base: position 5,869 of record NZ_JBWKZH010000029.1, read on the forward strand.
CATCGGCATGAGTGTGTTTTCGATCGACCTGTACTTCGCCTCGCGCGGCCTGCCGCCGGTGGCCAGCCAGGGCGTGGCGCAGTTCATGGCGGTGCCGGGCCACTGGCGCGTGCTGGCCGACCTGACCCTGCTCAGCCTGTTCGCCGGCCTGTACAGCGTGCCGATGTACGCGCTGATCCAGATGCGCAGCCAGCCCACGCACCGCGCGCGCATCATCGCGGCCAACAACATCCTCAACGCGCTGTTCATGATCGCCAGCGCGCTCATCGCGGGTGCCCTGCTCGGCGCGGGCTTCACGATCCCGCAGATGTTCCTGCTGGTGGGCCTGGCCAACGCGGTGGTGGCGTTCTACATCTTCATGCTGGTGCCCGAGTACCTGCTGCGCTTCGTGGCCTGGGTGGCCTCGCGCTGCGTGTACCGCTTCAAGGTCACAGGCGACGCGCACATCCCCACCGACGGTGCGGCCGTGATCGTCTGCAACCACGTGAGTTTTGTCGACGCGGTGCTGCTCATGGCCGCAAGCCCGCGCCCGATCTGCTTCCTGATGGACCACCGGATCTTCCGCGTGCCGGTGCTGGGCGCGCTGTTCCGGCTGGCCAAGGCGATTCCGATCGCGCCGCAGAAGGAGGACGCGGCGGCCTACGAGGCCGCGTTCGAGGCCGCCGCCGCCGTGTTGCGCGAGGGCGATCTGCTGGCCATCTTCCCCGAGGGCGGCATCACGGCCGACGGCCAGCTGCAGCCGTTCAAGGGCGGCGTGATGAAGATTCTCGAACGCGCCGAGGCCGACGGCCTGCGGGTGCCGGTGATCCCGATGGCGCTGACCAACCTCTGGGGCTCGTTCTTCAGCCGGGTCGAGGTGCGCCACGGCGAGAAGACCGCCATGGTGCGGCCGTTCCGGCGCGGGCTGTTCAACCGCGTCGGGCTGAACGTGGGTGAGCCGATGCCGTCTTCGGCCGTGACGCCCGAGAGCTTGCAGGCGCGCGTCGCCCAGCTGCTGCGCTGATGGGGGTGTAAGGTATCGAAAAACGATACCTGATCAGCCATTTTTCGATACAGGTCGAGTTTCCCGGGTCCTTTCAGGGGGTGCCGCTGCACCATCGCGGCACCTCAACAACCCCAAGGGTTTCCACATGGCCTCGAACCGTTCTTCCCTCACCGTGATGCGCGACACCCGTGCCTGGCAGCTGCAGGTGTGGGTCGGCGTGGGTACCGTGGTGGCGGTCAGCGTGATTGGTACCGGTGTGCTGCTCTCGGCCGCGGGCGAGGTGCTGGCCTTCATCCCCAACGAGCTGGGCCGCGCCCTGCTGCACAACGAACGGGTGACGCAATGAAGACCGCGCTGCGTTTCACCGGCGCGCTGGCCGCCGCCTTCGTGCTCATGACCGCGGCCCATGCCGGCCGCTCCTGCGAGCAGAAGCCGCTCACCGCGCACACCATCGAACAGGGCATGGCGCTGGCGCAGCGCACCGCGCAGGCGCTGGATGCCGAGCACGCCCGAAGCGGCGCGCGCGTGGTGGTCCTGGCCCGCGCCGGGCAGGACCTGAGCAAGTACCAGCTGCGCTACTCGCACCTGGGCTGGGCCTACAAGACCGCGCAGGGGCCCTGGCGCGTGCTGCACAAGCTCAACCAGTGCGGCACCGCCACCGGCGACCTGTACCGCCAGGGCCTGGGCGAGTTCTTCCTGGACGACCTGTGGCGCCAGGAAGCCGCCTGGATGGTGCCGGCACCGGCCCTGCAGGCCCCGCTGTTCGAGCTGCTCAACGACCCCCGGCGCGCCGTGGCCCTGCATGCGCAGCCCTACAACCTGGTGAGCTATGTCTGGGGCCAGCGCTACCAGCAGTCCAACCAGTGGGCGATCGAAACCCTGGCCATGGCGACCGAGCCCGGCGTGGCCACCCGCGAGCAGGCCCAGGCCTGGCTGCGTTTCAAGGGCTACCAGCCGACCACGCTCAAGCTGGGTGCGTTCACGCGGCTCGGTGCGCGCGCCGGCACGGCCAACGTGGCCTTCGACGACCATCCGAACGAGAAGCGGTTTTCCGACCGCATCGAGACGGTGACGGTGGACTCGGTGTTCGAATGGCTCGCGCGCAGCGGCATGGCGTCCGCGCCGCAGGCGCTGGCTTTGTGAAACGATGCGACTTTCTGGAGGATTGAACATGGGCAAGGCATTGCGTTGGTCGGAGAAGTGGTTTCACCGGGGCCTCTGGCTGGTGGCCTTTGTGTTCGCGTGGTTTCTGGTGGGGCTGGGCAGCACCATCGTGGGCGACCTGCCGCAGGTCGAGCAGCAGCGCACGCTCGACGACTTTCTGGACCCGCAGCGTGCACCGCAGGTCCGGCAGGTCATCGAGACCGCGCAACGCCGGGCGCGCGATGCCCAGGACGCCCTCGATCAGGCACAGCTTCAACACCAGGCCGCGCAGGCCAACCACCGCGCGGCACGCGACACCTTCGGCAACTGGCTGAACACCCGCCAGGCCACGCAGCGACCCGAGCAGGACCCGGAACTGATCGAGCGCACGCGCCAGCTCGACGGTTACCGCCAGGCCGAGCGCGAGGCGCTCGCGGCGGTGGAGTCACAACGCCAGGCAGCGCTTGACGCGCGGCAGGTGCAGCAGCGCGCCCAGGATGAACTGCAGCAGATGCAGGAAGACGCGCGCCAGTCTTACGAGTCGGCGCAGCGCGCGCAGGAGCTGCGCGTGTTCCTCTATCGGCTGGCGCTCACCTTGCCCTTGCTGGTGGTGGCGGGCTGGCTGTTCGCGAAACAGCGCAAGAGCACGTACTGGCCCTTTGTCTGGGGCTTCATCTTCTTCGCTCTGTTCGCGTTTTTCGTCGAGCTCGTGCCCTACCTGCCGAGCTACGGTGGCTATGTGCGCTACATCGTCGGCATCGTGCTCACGGTGGTCGGCGGGCGCTACGCGATCCAGGCGCTGCAGCGCTACCTGGAGCGCCAGCAGCAGGCCGAGGCCCTGCCCGACCGGCAGCGCCGCCAGGAGCTGGACTACGACCTCGCGCAGACCCGCCTGGCCAAGGGCGTGTGCCCGGGCTGCGAGCGCGCGGTGGATCTGAAGGACCCGAAGAACGACTTCTGCCCCCACTGCGGCATGGGCCTGCACAACCACTGCATGGCCTGCCAGGCGCGCAAGAGCGCGTTCGCGCGGTACTGCTACTCGTGTGGCGAACCGGCGGCGCCGAAGGTCTGAGCACGGTTTTCCGGGAGCGGCGCGGGAACCAAGTCGGGCGTGCCCCTCTCTACGAGGGGCCTTCTGCCGAGAGCGCCGACCGTTCCCCACCTGTTGCCACCCCATGTTCTCCCGCCGTCTTTTTCTCGAATCCACCTCCCTGAGCGCGCTGTCTGCCGCGCTGCTGTCCCTCGGCACCACGGTGCCTGCGGCCCAGGCCGCCAGCCCCGCGCGGCGCCAGCCGGTGCTGTTCATCGGCCACGGCAGCCCGATGAACGCGATCTCGGACAACCGGTTCACCCGAGAACTGGGGGCCTGGGGAAAAAGATTGGCCACGCCGCGCGCGATCCTGGTGGTGTCGGCCCATTGGCTCACGAGCGGGGCGACAGGTGTCACGGTCAACGAGGTGCCGCCGACGATCCACGACTTCGGGGGCTTCCCCCGGCCACTGCATGAGATGCAGTACCCGGCCAAGGGCCATCCCCAGCTGGCCCGCGCCGCCGCCAAACTGATCCGCAGCAACCCCAGTGTGCCGACCACCGAATGGGGCCTGGACCACGGCACCTGGACGGTGCTGCACCACCTGTTTCCCAAGGCCGACGTGCCGGTGTTCCAGGTCTCGATCGACTACGACAAGCCGGCCGCCTTCCACTACACGCTGGGCCGCGAGCTGCAGGCCTTGCGGGAGCAGGGCGTGCTGATCATCGGCAGCGGCAACATCGTGCACAACCTGCGCGCCACCGACCGCGACACGCCGGAGCAGGCGGCGGCCAGCCGCCCCTGGGCCCAGGCCTTCGACGACCGCGTCAAGCGCGCGCTGGACCAGCGCGAGGACAAGTCATTGCAGGACTACATCGGGCTGGACATGTCCGCGCGCATGGCGGTGCCCACGCCGGACCACTACTGGCCGTTCCTCTATGCGCTTGGCGCGGCCGACGCGGGTCAGGTACCGAAGCACGTCTTCGAGGCGTTCCACAGTGGCACGCTGAGCATGCGCTGCCTGCAGTTCGGCTAGACCCCGCGTGCGCGGTCGGCCTTGAACTTCGCCTGGAAGGCGCTGAACGTGCCCGCGTCCAGCGCTTCGCGCACCTCGCGCATCAGGTTCAGGTAGTAGTGCAGGTTGTGGATGGTGGTCAGCATGGGGCCGAGCATCTCGCCGCAGCGGTCCAGGTGGTGCAGGTAGGCGCGGCTGAAACCGTCGCGCCCGCCGTCGGCCCAGCTCACGCCGCTTTTTCCGGCGCAAGCATGGCAGGTGCAGGTGGCGTCCAGCGGCTGGTGGTCGGTCTTGTGGCGCGCGTTGCGGATCTTCAGGTCGCCGAAGCGCGTGAACAGGGTGCCGTTGCGCGCGTTGCGTGTGGGCATGACACAGTCGAACATGTCCACGCCGTCGGCCACGCCCTGCACCAGGTCCTCGGGCGTGCCCACGCCCATCAGGTAGCGCGGCTTGTGCGCGGGCAGGCGGTGCGGCGTGTGCGCCATGATCTGCAGCATCTGTTCCTTGGGTTCGCCCACGCTCACGCCGCCGATGGCGTAGCCGGGGAAGTCCATGGCCACGAGCGCGTCGAGCGACTCCTGGCGCAGGTGCTCGAACATGCCGCCCTGCACGATGCCGAACAGCGCGTTGGGGTTCTCCAGCCGCGCGAACTCGTCCTGCGAGCGCTTGGCCCAGCGCAGGCTCATCTCCATGCTCTTGCGCGCTTCGGCCTCGGTGGTGAGGTGGCCGTTGGTCTCGTAGGGCGTGCACTCGTCGAGTTGCATCACGATGTCGCTGTTCAGCCCGGTCTGGATCTGCATGCTGACCTCGGGCGACATGAACAGCTTGTCGCCGTTCACCGGCGAGGCGAAGGTCACGCCTTCTTCGGTGATCTTGCGCATGGCGCCGAGCGACCAGACCTGGAAGCCGCCTGAGTCCGTCAATATGGGCTTGTGCCACTGCTCGAAGGCGTGCAGGCCGCCGAAGCTCTGCATCACCTCGCGGCCCGGGCGCATCCACAGGTGGAAGGTGTTGCCCAGGATGATCTGGGCGCCCATGTCGTGCAGGCTTTGTGGCATCACGCCCTTGACGGTGCCGTAGGTGCCCACCGGCATGAAGATGGGGGTTTCGACGACACCGTGGTTCAGGGTGAGTCGGCCGCGGCGCGCATGGCCGTCGGTCTTGAGCAGTTCAAACTGGAGCATGGGGGGATTGTCTCAAAGCGACCCTGCTGCCCATAGAAAAGCGCTTGAAAGCCTAAAATCAGGGTTTTCCCTGATATTGCGCTGCCCAGGTTGCCGCCTGCGCGCGAAAGGATCTGATGTCTGCGTCCCTGGCACCGGCGGCTCCCGTTCCGGTCAATTCCCCCCGAAAAGTCGCTATCGCCTCCCTGGTGGGCACGGCCATCGAGTTCTACGACTACTACATCTACGCCGCGGCCGCGGTGCTGGTCTTCAGCCACCAGTTCTTCCCGCAGGGCGACCCGACTGTGGGCCTGTTGCTGTCGCTGTCCACCCTGGCGCTGGCCTTCATCGCCCGGCCCATCGGCTCGGCGCTGTTCGGGCACTACGGCGACCGCATCGGGCGCAAGCGCACCCTGGTGGCCTCGCTCATGACCATGGGCCTGTCGACCGTGGCCATCGGCCTGTTGCCGAGCTACGCGCAGATCGGCGTGGCCGCGCCACTGCTGCTGTGCCTGTTCCGCATCGGGCAGGGCATCGGCCTGGGCGGCGAATGGGGTGGCGCGGCGCTGGTGGCGACGGAAAACGCACCCAAGGGCAAGCGCGGCCTCTTCGGCAGCTTCCCGCAACTGGGGGCGCCGATCGGTCTGTTTGCGGCCAACGGCGTGTTCTTCGGCATCACCTGGGCCATCGGGCCCGAAGCCATGGTCGAGTGGGGCTGGCGCATTCCCTTCATCCTGTCCTTGGTGCTGGTGATCGTGGGCCTGTACGTGCGCATGACCTTGCACGAAAGCCAGGTGTTCAAGGAGGTCGAGGCATCGGGTCGCCAGCTCAAGGCGCCGGTCAGCGCGGTGTTCACGCGCCACGGCGGCCGCCTGCTGCAGGGCACCCTGATCATGACCACGACCTACGTGCTGTTCTACCTGATGACGGCCTTCGTGCAGGTGTACTCCAAGAGCCCGGCGGTGCTGTCCGAGGCCGGGCATCCGATGGGCCTGGGCATTCCGGCCAACACCTTCACCGGCATCCTGCTGATCGGCGCGGTGGTCTTTGGCATCTTCTGCCTGCTCTCCGGCCACCTGGCCGATCGCCTGGGCCGTCGCCGCTGGCTGATCGGCGTGACGGTCGCCATCATGGCGTTCGGCGCGGTGATGCCGGCGCTGCTGACCCATGGCACGCCGGTGTCGGTGCTGGTCTTCATCGTGCTGGGCATGGTGCTCATGGGCTGCACCTTCGGGCCGATGGCGGCGCTGCTGCCCGAGCTGTTTCCCACCGAGGTGCGCTACTCCGGCGCGTCGATGGCCTACAACCTGGCCTCCATCGTGGGGGCGTCGGTGCCCACCTTGATCGCCATCGACCTGAACAGGAACCACGGCCTGGTCGGCGTGGGCATCTACCTCGCCGCCAACGGCGTGCTCACGCTCGCGGCGCTGATCTCTTCGCGCGAAACCATGTCCATCGACCTGGCGAAGGTCGCCTGAACCCGGCGAGTGTTCAGGGCGCCAGCGGCGCGATGACGATCACGCTGCGGTTGCGGTCTTCGACGATCCACAGGCGGCCTTCGGCGTCGAAGCTGATGCCGGCGGGTGTGCCCAGCGGGCGCACCCCCGCTTGCGCGTGCCAGCCGCTCACCAGGTCTTCGCGTGTGCGGCCGGGGCGGCCGTCTTCGTCGAGCCGCCACGCCACGATGCGGTGACCGCCCGTGCGGTAGCCGTGCCACACGGCGAGCAGGCGACCGGCGAAGGGGCCGCCGTCCATGCCCTTGGGTGAGGTCAGCAACTGCAATGGCGCGACGTGCGCCGGCCAGACCGCGAGGGCCGCCGTGTGCGCGGCGCAGCGCGCCCGGCCTTCGTAGCCGCGCGCGGGCACTGCCTTGCCGCGCGCATCGCTCACGCAGTAGGGCCAGCCGTAGGACGCGCCGTCCTTCAGTTCATTGAGTTCCTCGGCGGGCAGCGCCGCGTCGGTGTAGTCGATCGAGTTCTCCGCCTGCCACAGGCGCACGCTGCCGTCGCGCGCGGTCGTGGAGGCCAGGCCGAGCGAGTTGCGCAGACCGGTGGCCAGGGGGCGGAAGCTCTGCAGCGCGAAGTCGGCGCCGTGGAAGCTGGCGACGTAGACCGCCGCGCGCGGTTGCGGGCCGGTGAGCTCCGGGCAGGGCTGGGGTTGTTGCTGGTCGTCGCCCCGGCAGGCGTCGGTGACCGAGCCCAGGTTGACCAGCAGCCGGCCGTCGGGCGTGAAGGCCAGTTCCTTGAGGGGGTGTGCGCCACCGCTGGGCAGGCCGGTGATCACGTCCTGCCGCTGCACGGTCTCGCCCACCGGCGTGCGCCACACGGTGCCGGCTTCGCCGACGTAGACGCGGCCGTCCGGACCGAGGGCCAGGCCGTGCGGGCGGTCCAGGCCGCTGGCGAGCACGCGCACCCGCCCGGGCTGGCCGCGCGCGAGGTCGGTGCGCAGTTCCAGCAAGCGGCCCCGGCGAGGCTCCCAGTTGCCCATGTCCACGATCCAGAAGCGGTGCGGCGCCACGGCCAGCAGGCGGCGCGGCATGCGCAGGCCGTCACTCGCATCGGCCACCAGGCCGGCGCACCAGCCTTCGGGCACCTTCAGCGCGATGCCCGGATGGCCGTCGCAGCGGCCCTTCGTGGCATAGAGCGGCTGGGCGACCGACGCGGCGGCCGGTAGCAGCAACAGGGCGAGGAGGAGGGCGCGCACGGCGAGTTTCTCAGGACCGCAGCAGCAGCATCGAGTCGCCGTAGCTGAAGAACCGGTAGCGCTGTGCGATGGCGTGGTCGTACAGCGCGCGAATGCGGTCGTAGCCCGCGAAGGCGCTCACCAGCATCATCAGCGTGGACTGCGGCAGGTGGAAGTTGGTCACCATCAGGTCCACCACTTGAAAGGCAAAGCCCGGCGTGATGAAGATGTTGGTGTCGCCCTGGGTCTCGTCGGACTTCGCCCAGCTCTCCAGCGTGCGCACGGTGGTGGTGCCCACGGCCACCACGCGGCCGCCGCGCGCGCGGCAATCGGCGATGGCCTGCAGCGTCTCGGCCGGGATGGCGTAGCGCTCGTGGTGCATCACGTGGTCTTCGATGCGCCCGGCCTTCATGGGCGCGAACGTGCCCGCGCCCACGTGCAGGGTGACGCTGGCGCGGCGCACGCCGCGCGCGGCCAGCGCGGCCAGCACGGCCTCGTCGAAGTGCAGGGCGGCGGTGGGCGCGGCCACCGCGCCGGGCACGCGCGCGAACACGGTCTGGTAGCGGCGCTCGTCGTCGGCCTCGTCAGCGTGGGTGATGTAGGGCGGCAGCGGCACGTGGCCGTGGCGCGCCATCAGCTCGTAGGGCGTTTCTCCGGCCGGGCCGTGCAGGCGGAAGCGGAACAGCTGGCCCTGCTCGTCGGGCCAGCGGCCCAGGAAGACCGCGTCGAACCCGCCGCTCTTGAGGCCACCCGCCATGAACAGCCGGCCGCCGGGCTGGGGCTTCTTGCTCACGCGCAGGTGGGCCACCACCTCGTGCGCCGTGCCGTCGCTGGCCTCGTGCGGCAGCAGCACGCGCTCGATCAGCATTTCCAGCTGGCCGCCGCTGGCCTTCTGGCCAAAGAGGCGCGCCTTGACGACCTGCGTGTCGTTGAACACCAGCAGGTCGCCTTCGTTGAGCAGGCCGGGCAGCTCGCGGAACACGCGGTCCACCGGCGCGGCGCCGGTGCCGTCGAGCAGGCGCGAGGCGCTGCGCTCGGGCGCGGGGTGCTGGGCGATCAGCTCGGGGGGAAGGTGGAAGTCGAAGTCGGCGACGGTGAAGGAGCGCGCGACGGTGTCGGGAGAAGAAGAGGTCATGCTGCTTGAGGGCCGAACAAGGCCCGTGCCAAGTGAAAGGAAGTCGGATGGGAACCGGGCAGAATTGTCCCATGCCCGATGCCAATCCCGACCGCAAGCCCCTGTCTGCGCCCCAGAAGGCCTTGCACAAGCTCGGGCTGGTGCGCGACATCGACCTGGCCCTGCACCTGCCGCTGCGCTACGAGGACGAGACCCGCATCGTGAGCCTGCGCGGCGCGCGCGACGGCCAGCTGGCGCAGATCGAGGGCACGGTGACGCACAGCGAGATCAGTTTTCGCCCGCGCCGCCAGTTGCTGGTGACGCTGGACGACGGCACCGACACCTGCACGCTGCGCTTCTTCACCTTTTACCCGGCGCACCAGAAGACGCTGGCGGTGGGGGCCCGGGTGCGGGTGCGCGGCGAGCTGCGCGGCGGCTTCGCGGGCTGGAGCATGGTGCATCCCGCGTTCCACCTGGCCGGCGGCGAACTGCCCGATGCGCTTACGCCGGTCTACCCCACCAGCGCGCAGCTGCCGCAGGCCTACATCCGCAAGGCCGCGGCCGGTGGCCTGAAACGCGCCGACCTGAGCGAGACGCTGCCGCCCGCGCTGCTGGGCGGCCTTCAGGCCGTGGTGCGCGGCACCTGGACGCTGCGCGACGCGCTGCAGTACCTGCACCACCCGGGGCCGGACGTCTCGCTCGACGCGCTCGAAGACCGCAGCCATCCGGCCTGGCAGCGCCTCAAGGCCGAGGAGCTGCTGGCGCAGCAGCTCTCGCAGTTCACCGCCAAGCAGGAGCGCGCGGCCCTGCGCGCGCCGGTCCTGCGCGCCGCGCCGGGCGGCCTGCACGAGCAGTTGCTGGGCGCGCTGCCGTTCGCGCTCACGGGCGCGCAGCGCCGCGTGGGCGAGGAGATCGCGCGCGACCTGCTGCGCCAGGTGCCCATGCACCGGCTGCTGCAGGGCGACGTGGGCTCGGGCAAGACGGTGGTGGCCGCGCTGGCCGCCGCCATCGCCATCGACGCGGGCTGGCAGTGCGCGCTGATGGCCCCGACCGAGATCCTGGCGGAGCAGCACTTCGCCAAGCTCATCGGCTGGCTCGAGCCCCTGCTCGCGCCCCTGGGCAAGCGCGTGGCCTGGCTCACCGGCAGCCAGAAGAAAAAGCAGCGTGGCGAGATGCTGGTCCTGATCGCCAGCGGCGAGGCCGCGCTGGTGGTGGGCACGCACGCCGTCATTCAGGACCAGGTGGTGTTCAAGCACCTCGCGCTGGCCATCATCGACGAGCAGCACCGCTTCGGTGTCGCACAGCGGCTCGCGCTGCGCAGCAAGGTGGGGGTGGCGGCGGACGGCACCGAACAGGAGCCGCACCTGCTCATGATGACCGCCACGCCGATTCCCCGCACCCTGGCGATGAGCTACTACGCCGACCTCGACGTCTCCACCATCGACGAACTGCCGCCTGGGCGCACGCCGATCGTCACCAAGGTGGTGGCCGACAGCCGCCGCGCCGAGGTGATCGAGCGCATCCGCGGCCAGCTCGCGCAGGGGCGACAGGTGTACTGGGTCTGCCCGCTGATCGAGGAGAGCGAGGCGATCGACCTGTCCAACGCCACGGCCACGCACGCCGAGTTGAGCGCTTCGCTGCCCGGCGTGCTGGTGGGCTTGCTGCATTCGCGCATGCCGGTGGCCGAGAAGAAGGCCGTGATGTCGCTGTTCACCGGCGGGCAGATGGGCGTGCTGGTCTCCACCACCGTGATCGAGGTCGGCGTGGACGTGCCCAATGCCTCGCTGATGGTGATCGAACACGCCGAGCGCTTCGGCCTGTCGCAACTGCACCAGCTGCGCGGGCGCGTGGGGCGCGGCGCGGCGGCTTCGGCCTGCGTGCTGATGTACACGCCGCCCGACGGCGGGCGACTGGGCGAGACCGCGCGCGAGCGCCTGCGGGCCATGGCCGACACCAGCGACGGCTTCGAGATCGCGCGCCGCGACCTGGAGATCCGGGGCCCCGGCGAGTTCCTGGGCGCGCGCCAGTCGGGCGCACCGCTGCTGCGCTTCGCCGACCTGGCCACCGACGGCCACCTGCTCGACTGGGCGCGCGAGGCCGCGCCGGTGATGCTCGCCCAGTACCCGGCGGCGGCCGAAAAGCACATCGCGCGCTGGCTTGGCGGCAAGGCCGAATACCTGAAAGCCTGAGTGATTGGCTGAGGCGCCCGGCACGCTGCGGGCCGCGGGCGCAAAATAGCACCCCATGACGCTCACCGAACTCAAGTACATCGTGGCCGTGGCGAGGGAGAGGCACTTCGGCAAGGCCGCCGAGGCCTGCTTTGTGTCCCAGCCCACGCTGTCGGTGGCCATCAAGAAGCTGGAAGAGGAACTCGAGCTCAAGATCTTCGAGCGCAACGCCACCGAGATCGCGGTGACGCCGCTGGGCGAGGAGATCGTGCGCCAGGCGCAGACCGTGCTGGAGCAGGCCGCGGCCATCAAGGAGATCGCCAAGCGCGGCAAGGACCCGCTGGCCGGGCCGCTGCGGCTGGGGGTGATCTACACCATCGGCCCGTACCTGCTGCCCGACCTGGTGCGCCACGTCATCGACCGCACGCCGCAGATGCCGCTGATGCTGCAGGAGAACTTCACCGTCAAGCTGCTGGAGCAGCTGCGCCTGGGCGAGATCGACTGCGCCATCCTGGCCGAACCTTTTCCCGACACCAACCTCGCCATCGCGCCGCTGTACGACGAGCCTTTCCTGGCTGCCGTGCCGCACACCCATCCGCTGGCGAAGCAGGAGCACATCACCAACGAAGAGCTCAAGCGCGAGACCATGCTGCTGCTGGGCACCGGCCACTGCTTCCGTGACCACGTGCTGGAGGTCTGCCCCGAGTTCGCGCGCTTCTCGAACGACGCCGAAGGCATCCGCAAGAGCTTCGAGGGCTCGTCGCTGGAGACCATCAAGCACATGGTGGCCGCGGGCATGGGCGTGACGCTGGTGCCGCGCCTGTCGGTGCCGTCGTCCGCGCTGGAGGGCGCGACCGCGCCGGGCCAGGACTTCGGCGATTCGTCCTACGTGCGCTACCTGCCCTTCCAGGGCGAGGCGCCCACGCGGCGCGTGGTGCTGGCCTGGCGGCGCAGCTTCACGCGCTACGAGGCCATCGCCGAGCTGCGCAACGCCATCTACGCCTGCGAACTGCCGGGCGTCAAACGCCTGTCCTAGTTTTTCCCCTTCCACCATCCCCAAGGAGCACACCATGGCCAAACCCCGAGGCGCCGTCAGCGCCCCCGCCATCAACATCGGCATCGGCGAGAAGGACCGCGCCGCCATCGCCAAGGGCCTGTCCCAGCTGCTGGCCGACACCTACACGCTGTACCTGACCACGCACAACTTCCACTGGAACGTGACGGGTCCAATGTTCACGTCGCTGCACACCATGTTCATGACGCAGTACACCGAGCTGTGGAACGCGGTCGATCCGGTGGCCGAGCGCATCCGCTCTCTGGGCCATGCGGCGCCGGGCAGCTACGCGCAGTTCGGCAAGCTCAGCTCGGTGCCCGATGTGCCGGCCACGCCACCCAAGGCGCTGGAGATGGTGCGCATCCTGGTGCAGGGCCACGAGGCGGTGGCGCGCACGGCGCGCCAGCTGTTCCCCGTGGTGGAGAAGGCGGGCGACGAGCCCACCGCCGACCTGCTGACCCAGCGCCTGACGGTGCACGAGCAGACCGCCTGGATGCTGCGCTCGCTCCTCGAAGACGCGTGATCGCCGAGCGCCTCTCCCTCTACCTGGACCTGATCCGCTGGAACCGCCCCGCGGGCTGGCTGCTGCTGCTCTGGCCTTCGCTGGCCGCGCTGTGGGTGGCGGCGGGCGGTTTCCCGGGCTGGCACCTGCTGGCGGTGTTCGTGCTCGGCACCATCCTCATGCGCAGCGCCGGCTGCTGCGTGAACGATGTGGCCGACCGCGATTTCGACAAACACGTCAAGCGCACCGCGCAGCGCCCGGTCACCTCGGGCAAGGTCTCCACGCGCGAGGCGCTCTCGGTGGGGGCCGTGCTGGCGCTGGCGGCCTTTGGTCTGGTGCTCACGACCAACACGCTCACGGTGCTGATGTCGTTCGCCGCGCTGGCGATCACGCTGATCTACCCCTACGCCAAGCGCTATGTCTCCATGCCGCAGGCGGTGCTGGGCGTGGCCTTCAGCTTCGGCGTGCCGATGGCGTTCGCGGCGGTGCAGTCGCAGGTGCCGCTGCTGGCCTGGGTGCTGCTGGTGGGCAACCTGTTCTGGGTGCTGGCCTACGACACCGAGTACGCCATGGTGGACCGCGACGACGACCTGCGCATCGGCATGAAGACCTCGGCCATCACGCTGGGCCGGGCCGATGTGCCCGCTGTCACGAGTTTCTATCTGGTGTTCCTGGCGATCTGGACGGTCGCGCTGTGGGCGGTGGTGAACCCCTGGGTCTGGGGCGCCATGCTGGTGGTGGCGCTGGCCCAGGTGGTCTGGCACTTCAGCTTGATCAAGGACCGCACGCGCGACGGCTGCTTCAAGGCCTTCCGGCTCAACCACTGGCTGGGCTTCACCGTGTTTGTGGGTGTGGTGCTCGGGTTGCTTTGAGTTTCGATCGTGGGACCTCGCGTGCCGGCGGTCGCGGTGTGCTCTGCTCCGCGGGTGTCCCCCGCCCCGGCTTCGCCGGGGCTCCTTCTTTACCCCGCTGCGCAGAGCACGCCGTGTCCGCGAGCAGCGAGAGCAACAACGTAACGTTTACTTCCCGAACTCGCGCCCAAGCTCCTCGGCGCGTTTCTGTGCCGCGAACAGCGCCTCTTCGAACTTGGCTTTCACGCCCGCCGCGTCCATTGACGTGAGCGCCGCGTAGGTCGTGCCGCCTTTGGAGGTGACGCGCTCGCGCAGCGTCTGCGGCGGATCGTCCGAGCGCTGGGCCAGGGTGGCCGCGCCGACGAAGGTGCCCACCGCGAGCTGGTAGGCCACCTCGGGCGGCAGGCCCATGCGGGTACCCGCGTCGCGCATGGCTTCGAGGAAATAGAACACGTAGGCCGGGCCCGAGCCGGAGAGCGCGGTCACGGCGTCGAGCTGGGCTTCCTGCGCCACCCACACCAGGTCGCCGGTGGTCTTCACCACGGCCTCCACCAGCGCGCGGTCGGCCTCGCTGGCGCCCGCGCGGGCGAACAGGCCGGTCATGCCCAGGCCGACCAGGGCCGGGGTGTTGGGCATGGCGCGCACGATGCGCTGCGTCTGCAGCCAGCCGGCCATGCTCTCGCTGGTGATGCCGGCGGCCACGCTCAGGTGCAGCGCGTCCTTCAGGTGCGGCGCGCTGGCCAGCGCCGCTTCCTTGAAGGTCTGCGGCTTCACGGCCCAGACCACCAGGCCCGAGGGCCGCAGCGCCGGGCCGGCCGCCGGCAGCACGCTGACGCCGGGGAACTGCTGCGCCAGCTTCGCGCGTTGCTCGTCCCAGGGTTCGACGATCTGCAGGGCGCTGGCAGGGTGGCCCTGGCGGACCAGGCCGCCGACGATGGCGCTGGCCATGTTGCCGCCGCCGATGAAGGTGATGGTGGGGTGGGTGGAGGTGTTGCTCATTGCGCCATTGTCGCGCGTGGGATCAGGGCGCGACGGTCTGGCGCACCGCGTGCTCCCACTGCGCCATTTTTTCGGCCGCGCGTTCGCGCGAGAGCGTGGGGTGGAAGGTGCGTTCGGCGCGCCATTGTTTCGAGAGCTCGTCCAGCCCGCCGTACACGCCGCTGTGCAGGCCGGCGAGGTAGGCCGCACCGAGCGCTGTGGTCTCGATCACCGCCGGCCGCACCACCGGGATGCCCAGCAGGTCGGCCTGGATCTGCATCAGCAGGTTGTTCGCGCAGGCCCCGCCGTCCACGCGCAGTTCGCTCACCGGCACACCGCCCGCGGCCACCGCGTCGCGGCTCATGGCGTCGAGCAGGGCCGCGCTCTGGAAGGCGATGCTCTCCAGCGCGGCGCGCGCGATGTGGGCCATGGTGGTGCCGCGCGTGAGGCCGGTGATGCTCCCCCGCGCCTCGGGCTGCCAGTAGGGCGCGCCCAGGCCGGTGAAGGCCGGCACCAGCACCACGCCGCCGGCGTCGGGCACGCTCTCGGCGAGCGACTGCACCTCGCTGCTGGAGGGGATCGCCTTCAGGCCGTCGCGCAGCCACTGGACCACGGCGCCGCCGATGAAGACGCTGCCTTCCAGCGCGTACTGTTGTGGCCCCGGTGGTTGAGCGGTGGCCGTGGTGATGAGGCCGTTCTCGCTGACCTGGAAACGCTCGCCGGTGTGCATCAGCATGAAGCAGCCGGTGCCGTAGGTGTTCTTGGCCATGCCGGCGGTGAAGCAGGCCTGGCCGAAGAGCGCGCTCTGCTGGTCGCCAGCCACGCCGCCGATCTCCAGCGGAGCGCCCAGCCACTCGGCCTTCATGCGGCCGAACGCCGCGCTGGAGGGCAGGGCCTCGGGCATCAGGCGCTTGGGAATGTCGAGCAGGGCGAGCAGCTCGTCGTCCCACTCACGCGTGTGGACGTTGAAGAGCATGGTGCGCGAGGCATTGCTCACGTCGGTGACGTGGCGCTCGCCGCCGGTGAGCTGCCAGATCAGCCAGCTGTCCACGGTGCCGAAGGCGAGCTCGCCGCGTTCGGCCTGCTCGCGCGCCCCGGGCACGTTGTCCAGGATCCACTTGAGCTTGGTGCCGGAGAAGTAGGCGTCGATGCGCAGGCCGGTCTTCTGCAGCACGGTATCGCTCGCTCCGCGTTCGCGCAATTCAGCGCAGGTGCTTTCGGCGCGGCGGTCCTGCCAGACGATGGCGTTGTACACGGGCTCGCCGGTCTGGCGGTTCCACACCAGCGTGGTCTCGCGCTGGTTGGTGATGCCCACGGCCTGGATCTGGTCGGCGCGCAGCTTCGCCTGCTTCAATGCCTCGCGCGCGGTTTCCAGTTGGGTCTGCCAGAGGTCGCGCGGGTCGTGTTCGACCCAGCCGGGCTGCGGGTAGATCTGGCGGAACTCGCGCTGCGCCATGGTGACCACGCGGCCCTGGCGGTCGAACACGATGCTGCGCGAGCTGGAGGTGCCCTGGTCGAGGGCGAGCAGGTAGGTCATGGCGTCTTCCGGGAGAACAGCGGTGGTCAGGCGTTGTCGGTGTCGACACCGGCGCGCACGCACTCGACGTTGGCCTGGGCCAGCAGCTCGTCGAACGGCGACGGCGGCGCCAGGTCGGTGAACACCACGTCGATGTCGTCCAGCCGGGCCAGCTCGACCATGGCAGGGCGGTTGAACTTGCTGTGGTCGGCGGCCAGCCAGACCTCGCGCGACTGCTCGACGATGGCGCGCGCCACCTTCACCTCGCGGTAGTCGAAGTCGCGCAGCGTGCCGTCGGCCTCGATGCCGCTGATGCCGATCAGGCCGATGTCGACCCGGAACTGGCGCATGAAGTCCACCGTGGCCTCGCCCACGATGCCCTGGTCGGCGCCGCGCACCAGGCCGCCGGCCACGATCACCTCGCAGTCGGGGTTGGTGCTCATGAGCGAGGCGATGTGCAGGTTGTTGGTGATCACGCGCAGCCCCCGGTGGTGCTGCAGCTCGCGCGCCACGGCCTCGATGGTGGTGCCGATGTTCATGATCAGCGAGCAGCCGTTGGGCACTCGCCGGGCGACGGCGCGGGCGATGCGCGTCTTGGCGTCGGCTTGCATGGCCTGGCGCTGGCGGTAGGCGATGTTCTCGGTGGTCGAGCCCGGCTGCCGCACCCCGCCGTGAAAACGCGAAAGCAGGCCCGCCTCGGCCAGGCGCTGCACGTCGCGGCGCACGGTCTGCAGCGTGACGCCGAAGCGCTCGGCCAGGGCTTCGATGGTCTGCGGACCGTGGGCGCGCACTTCGTCGAGCAGCTGGGTGTGGCGGGGGTTCAGGTTCATCGGGCGGCGGGTCGTGGGTGAAAAGGCCACCCGAACATAACGGAATTCCCTTGTGCGCCTTCTCAGGGTAAGTACCGAATAAAAAGGAACATAAACGAACAGCATAATCGGCGAAACGAATCGCCGCCTGCTTTCGGGTGTGCGCTTTTTCACATCGGAATCCGAATGCAGCTGTCACTGGAGCACGTGGGCAAAACCGTGGGGCCAACCGCCCACCTCTATCCCCTGAGCCTGAGCCTGGCGCCGCGGGAGGTGACGGTGTTGCTGGGCGCCACCCAGGCCGGCAAGACCAGCCTGATGCGGGTGATGGCGGGCCTGGACACGGCGAGCGTGGGCCGGGTGCTGGCCGACGGGGTGGACGTGACGCGGGTGCCGGTGCGCCAGCGCAACGTGGCCATGGTCTACCAGCAGTTCGTCAACTACCCCTCGATGACGGTGGCGCAGAACATCGCCTCGCCCATGCGCCTGCGTGGCGAGCGCGGTGTGGACCAGCGCGTGCGCGAGCTGGCCGCGCGCCTGCACATCGAGCCTTTCCTGGACCGCCTGCCGGCCGAACTCTCGGGCGGCCAGCAGCAGCGTGTGGCGCTGGCGCGGGCGTTGGCCAAGCAGGCACCGCTCATGCTGTTCGACGAACCCCTGGTCAACCTGGACTACAAGCTGCGCGAAGAGTTGCGCGAGGAGCTCACCCACCTGTTCGCCACCAGCGATTCCACCGTGGTCTACGCCACCACCGAGCCGGGCGAGGCCTTGCTGCTCGGCGGGCACACGGCGGTGATGGACGCGGGCGAACTGCTGCAGTACGGCCCCACGGCCGAGGTGTTCCATGCGCCGAAGAGCATCCGCGTGGCGCGCGCTTTCAGCGACCCGCCCATGAACCTGATGGCCGCGGACGCGGTCGCTGGCGGGGTGCGGGTGCAAGGCGGCGAGGTCTGGCCCCTGGCCTTGCCGGCCGACGCGCCCGCGCGGCTCACGCTTGGCCTGCGCGCGGGTGGCCTGCGCGTGGTGCAGCGGCCCGGCGACGTGGCGGTGCCCGGGCGCGTGGAGCTGGCCGAGATCGCGGGCTCGGACACCTTCGTGCACGTGCACACGGCGGTGGGCGACCTGGTGGCCCAGCTCACCGGCGTGCACGACTGCCCGCTGGGCGACCCCATCACGCTGTACCTGCTGCCCGACCAGCTGTTCGTCTTCGATGCCGAGGGCCCGCTGGTGCAGGCGCCGAAGCGGCCGGGGAGGGTGGGCTGATGGCGCGCATCGAACTCGATCTGGCGCACGCCTACCGGCCCAACCCGAAGGCGGACGAGGACTACGCGCTGCTGCCGCTGCAGATGACCTTCGAGGACGGCGGTGCCTACGCCCTGCTCGGGCCTTCGGGCTGCGGCAAGACCACCATGCTCAACATCATGTCGGGCCTGCTGGTGCCTTCGCAGGGCACGGTGCGCTTCAACGGCGTGGACGTGACGCGCCAGAGCCCGCAGCAGCGCAACATCGCCCAGGTGTTCCAGTTCCCGGTGATCTACGACACCATGACCGTGGCGCAGAACCTCGCGTTCCCCTTGCGCAACCGCAAGGTGCCCGAGGCCGAGATCAAGGACCGCGTGGGCCGCATCGCCGAGATGCTGGAGATGAGCCACCAGCTCGATCAGCGCGCCGCCGGCCTGTCCGCCGACCAGAAGCAGAAGATCTCGCTCGGTCGGGGCCTGGTGCGCTCGGACGTGTCGGCCGTGCTGTTCGACGAGCCCCTGACCGTGATCGACCCGCACCTGAAATGGCAGCTGCGGCGCAAGCTCAAGCAGATCCACCACGAACTCAAGCTCACGCTGATCTACGTGACGCACGATCAGGTGGAGGCGCTGACCTTCGCCGACGAGGTGGTGGTGATGACGCGCGGGCGCGCCGTGCAGGTGGGCGCGGCGGCGGCGCTGTTCGAGCGGCCGGCGCACACCTTCGTGGGCCACTTCATCGGCTCGCCCGGCATGAACTTCCTGCCCGCGACCAGTGTGCGCGGCGGCGTGGTGGTGCTGGAGCATCCGCTGGCGCTGACCAACGGCCAGGTGCTGCCCGAAGGGCCGGTCCAGCTCGGCATCCGCCCCGAGTACCTGGCGATCGGCCAGGCCGGTGAGCCCGACACGCTGCCCGCGACGGTGACGCGCGTGCAGGACATCGGTACCTACGTGATGGTGAGCTGCGAGGCGGGCGGGCACCGCCTCAAGTGCCGGCTGGCGCCCGAGGCCACCGCGCCGGCGGTGGGCGAGACCGTGCAACTGCGCGTGCTGGGGCGGCACACCTGCTTCTACAAGGACGAGGTGCTGATCGCATGAGCAATACGACCAAACCCGTGAACCAGAAGGCCTGGTGGCTGGTGCTGCCGGTGATCCTCTGCGTGGCCTTCTCGGCCGTGCTGCCGCTGATGACGGTGGTGAACTACTCGGTGCAGGACGTGCTCTCGCCCGACCGGCGCGTGTTCGTGGGCACCGAATGGTTCGCTGCGGTGATGCGCGATGAAGAGCTGCACCTGGCGCTGTGGCGGCAGATCCAGTTCTCGCTCGCGGTGCTGCTGGTGGAGATCCCGCTGGGCATCGCGCTGGCGCTGTCCATGCCGGCGCAGGGCTGGAAATCGTCGGCTGTGCTGGTGCTGGTGGCGCTGTCGCTGCTGATCCCGTGGAACGTGGTGGGCACCATCTGGCAGATCTTCGGCCGCGCCGACATCGGCCTCATGGGCTACTTCCTGCAGTGGGCCGGCATGGACTACAGCTACACCGGCAACCCGGTGCACGCCTGGTGGACGGTGCTGATCATGGACGTGTGGCACTGGACGCCGCTGGTGGCGCTGCTGGCCTTCGCGGGGCTGCGCAGCATCCCCGACGCCTACTACCAGGCCGCCAGCATCGACGGCGCGAGCAAGTGGGCGGTGTTCCGCTACATCCAGCTGCCCAAGATGCGCGGCGTGCTGATGATCGCGGTGCTGTTGCGCTTCATGGACAGCTTCATGATCTACACCGAGCCCTTCGTGCTCACCGGCGGCGGCCCCGGCAACGCCACCACCTTCCTCTCGCAGTACCTCACCACCAAGGCGGTCGGCCAGTTCGACCTCGGCCCGGCGGCGGCGTTCTCGCTGATCTACTTCCTCATCATCCTGCTGTTCTGCTTCGTGCTCTACAACTGGATGCAGAGCCTGGGCACGTCGGAGAAGGAGCAGGGTCATGGATAAGCGCCGCTTCCGGGCGAGGACGCTGTTCCTCATCGCCTACCTGATCTTCGCGCTCCTGCCCATCTACTGGATGGTCAACATGAGCTTCAAGACCAACCAGGAAATCCTCTCGTCCTTCACGCTGTGGCCGGCCGAGTTCACCTGGGCCAACTACCGGACCATCTTCACCGACCCGTCCTGGTACTCGGGCTACATCAACAGCCTGATCTACGTCGGCATCAACACCGTGATCTCGCTCACCGTGGCGCTGCCGGCGGCCTACGCGTTCTCGCGCTACCGCTTCCTGGGCGACAAGCACGTGTTCTTCTGGTTGCTCACCAACCGCATGACGCCGCCGGCCGTGTTCCTGCTGCCCTTCTTCCAGCTCTACACCACGCTGGGCCTGATGGACACGCACATCGCCGTGGCCATGGCGCACCTGCTGTTCAACGTGCCGCTGGCGGTGTGGATCCTGGAAGGCTTCATGAGCGGCATTCCGCGCGAGATCGACGAGACGGCCTACATCGACGGCTACAGCTTCCCGCGCTTCTTCTTCACGATCTTCCTGCCGCTGATCAAGGCCGGGGTGGGGGTGGCGGCGTTCTTCTGCTTCATGTTCAGCTGGGTCGAGCTGCTGCTGGCGCGCACGCTCACCAGCGTGAACGCCAAGCCCATCGTGGCGACGATGACGCGCACGGTGAGCGCCAGCGGCATGGACTGGGCCACGCTGGCCGCGGCCGGCGTGCTCACCATCGTGCCGGGCGCCATCGTCATCTGGTTTGTGCGGCACTACATCGCGAAGGGCTTCGCGATGGGTCGCGTCTGAGGAGATCGACATGTTCCAGTGGATGGTTTGGACGACGCCGGTGGCGGTGTTCTTCACCTGCATCGCGCTCATGCTCGCGGGCATGACGCTGTGGGAGGTCAAAGCGCCGACGATCGAGCGCAAAGGCTTCCTGCCCATGGTCACCTCGCGCGGCGACCGCCTGTTCATCGGCTTGCTGGGCGCGGCCTACATCAACCTGGCCTTCATCGGCCTGGCGGGCTGGTTCGCTCAGTGGTTCTCGCTCGAGCAGGAGCCCAGCATCTGGATCGCCTTCGTGCTCTCCATGGGCTGGCTGGTGCTGGTGATGCGCAAGGGCTGACCGCGCCGTTTTTCTTCGTGGATTCGGCCCAATGCTTCCCCGGGGCCGAGATCTCTCACACACCGGGGAAGCGCACCGCTAGAGGAGACAACATGAAATTGCGACACACCACCCTGGCCATGGCCGCGTTGTTGGCCATGGGAGCCTTGCCCGCGTGGGCCGACGAGGCCGCCGCCAAGAAGTGGATCGACAGCGAGTTCCAGCCCTCCACCCTCACCAAGGCCCAGCAGGCGGCCGAGATGAAGTGGTTCATCGACGCGGCCGCCAAGCTCAAGGCCAAGGGCGTGAAAGAGATTTCGGTGGTGTCGGAAACCATCACCACGCACGAGTACGAGAGCAAGACGCTGGCCAAGGCTTTCGCCGAGATCACTGGCATTACTGTCAAGCACGACCTGATCCAGGAAGGCGACGTGGTCGAGAAGCTGCAGACCTCGATGCAGTCGGGCAAGTCCATCTACGACGGCTGGATCAGCGACTCCGACCTGATCGGTACGCACTACCGCTACGGCAAGATGATGAACCTGACCGACTACATGGCCGGCAAGGGCAAGGAGTACACCAACCCCGGCCTGGACATCAAGGACTTCATCGGCACCAGCTTCACCACCGCGCCCGACAAGAAGCTTTACCAGCTGCCCGACCAGCAGTTCGCCAACCTCTACTGGTTCCGCGCCGACCTGTTCGACCGCAAGGACCTGAAGGACAAGTTCAAGGCCAAGTACGGCTACGACCTGGGCGTGCCGCTGAACTGGAGCGCGTACGAAGACATCGCCGAGTTCTTCACCAACGACGTCAAGACCATCGACGGCAAGCCGATCTACGGCCACATGGACTACGGCAAGAAGGACCCGTCGCTGGGCTGGCGCTTCACCGACGCCTGGCTGTCCATGGCCGGCACCGCCGACATCGGCATCCCCAACGGCAAGCCGGTGGACGAATGGGGCATCCGCGCCTCGGCCGACGGCTGCAACCCGCAGGGCGCCAGCGTCTCGCGCGGCGGCGCCACCAACTCGCCGGCCGCCGTCTACGCCCTCACCAAGTACATCGACTGGATGAAGAAGTACGCGCCCAAGGACGCCACCGGCATGACCTTCGGCGAAGCCGGCCCTGTGCCCGCGCAGGGCCAGATCGCGCAGCAGATCTTCTGGTACACCGCCTTCACCGCCGACATGACCAAACCCGGGCTGCCGGTGGTCAACGCCGACGGCACACCCAAGTGGCGCATGGCGCCCGGCCCGAACGGTCCGTACTGGAAGCAGGGCATGCAGAACGGCTACCAGGATGTGGGCTCCTGGTCGTTCTTCAACGGCCATGATGAAAACAAGACCGCGGCGGCCTGGCTGTACGCGCAGTTCGTGACCGCCAAGACCACCTCGCTGAAGAAGACCATCGTGGGCCTGACCCCGATCCGCGAGAGCGACATCCAGAGCAAGGCCATGACCGACCTCGCGCCCAAGCTGGGCGGCCTGGTCGAGTTCTACCGCAGCCCGGCCCGCGTGGCCTGGACGCCCACTGGCACCAACGTGCCCGACTACCCCAAGCTCGCGCAGCTCTGGTGGCAGAACGTGGCCCAGGCCGTGACCGGCGAGAAGACGCCCCAGGCCGCCATGGACAACCTGGCCGAGCAGATGGACCAGGTCATGAGCCGCCTGGAGCGCGCCGGCATGGAGCGTTGCGCGCCCAAGCTCAACCCCAAGGGTGATCCCAACAAGTACCTGAGCGACAAGGCCGCGCCCTGGAAGAAGCTGGCCAACGAAAAGCCCAAGGGAGAGACCATCGCCTACGACCAGCTGCTCAACGCATGGAAGAATGGCAAGGTCCGCTGATGTGATGCATCGGCTTTTGTAGCAACCGTCCTCCGCGCCGCCTCGGTGCGGAGGACCATCCACTCCCCCATGAAACGCGCAGAACTGCTTGAATCGCTGTCCCGCCATGGCGTCTACGACCTCGCGGTGATCGGTGGCGGCGCCACCGGCCTGGGGGTGGCGCTCGATGCGGCGCTGCGCGGTTTCTCCGTGGTGCTGCTGGAGTCGCACGATTTCGCGGGTGGCACTTCGTCCCGTTCCACCAAGCTGCTGCACGGCGGGGTGCGTTACCTGGCGCAGGGCAACCTGGCCCTGGTGCGCGAAGCCCTGGCCGAGCGCGCCACGGTGCTGCGCATCGCGCCCCACCTGGCGCAGCCGCTGCCCTTCGTCATGCCGTCCTACCGCTGGTGGCAGACGCCGTTCTATGGCCTCGGCCTCAAGCTGTACGACCTGCTGGCCGGCAGCGCGGGCCTGGGGCGCACCGAGTTTCTCGGCCGGGAGGAGGTGCTGCAGGCCTTGCCCGGCGTCAAGTCCGGTGGCCTGCGGGGCGGGGTGAAGTACTGGGACGGCCAGTTCGACGACGCCCGCCTGGCGCTCGCGCTGGCGCGCAGCGCCGAGGCGGCGGGTGCCCGTGTGCTGAATTACGCCGAGGTCACGGCGGTGCGCCAGCTCGCGGGCGCCGATCAGCCGATGTCGGTGCTGGACGTGACCGACCGGCGCGGCGGCGCCACCTTCCCCTTGCAGGCCCGTTGCGTGGTCAATGCCACGGGCGTCTGGGTGGATGCCCTGCGCGACCGCACCCGGCCGCCGGTGAACCAGGGCGGCACGCCCTCCCACATGGTCAGCCCCAGCCAGGGCGTGCACGTGGTGGTGGACCGCGACTTCCTGCCCGGCGGCCATGCCCTGCTGGTGCCCAAGACCCGCGATGGCCGGGTGCTGTTCGCCGTGCCCTGGCTCGGCAAGCTGGTGCTGGGCACGACCGACACCCCCCGCCGCGACCTGCCGCGCGAGCCGGACGCCTTTGCCGAGGAGCTGGAATTCATCCTCAGTGAAGCCAGCCAGGCGCTGAGCCGGCCGGTGCGCCGCGAGGACATCCGCAGCCTCTGGGTCGGCCTGCGCCCCCTGGTGGCGGCGCCCGAGGCGGCCGAGGGCGGTACCAAGGTGTTGTCACGGGAACACACCATCGTGGTGGACGCCAATGGCCTGGTCACCGTCACCGGTGGCAAATGGACCACTTACCGTGCCATGGCCGAGGACGTGCTCGACCGCTGCTTTGCCAGCCGCCTGCTGCCGCACCGTGCCGGCGGGCTGAGCGCCGGCCACGTGCTGCTGGGCGCCGGCGCCACCGCCAGCCCGGTCACCCCCTTGCATGCGGCGCCCGGTCTTCACTTATATGGCACCGAGGCGCCCGAGGTGGAGGCCTGCCCGGGGCGCACGAACCTGCTCGGCGCCGGCCTGACCGAGGCCATGGTGCGCTACGCCGCCCGGTTGGAATACGCCCAGACGGTGGAGGACGTGCTGGCCCGGCGTTGGCGGGTGCTGTTCCTGGATGCGGCCGAGGCGGCGCGCCTGGCGCCTGCCGTCGCGGCGATCCTGGCCGAAGAGCTGCCCGGCAGCGACCCGGAGATGCCGGCTTTCCTGGCTCTTTGCGCCCGCTATTTGCCAGTGTCTTCATCTGGCAGTTGACGAGGGCTGCGCATCCATGCCATAATTCGCGGCTTCGCTTGAAAAGGCGAAGAGCTATCTGCCCACCGAAGAGGGTGAGCTGGGTGCAATGCCCGGCAAACCTTCGACGACGGGCCCAAGACTGATCGCTCCTGGCCGTGGTGGCTGGGGGGATTCAAGTTGGGACTTAAATCAAATGATTCAAACGCAATCTCGACTCGATGTTGCTGACAACACGGGCGCCAAGTCCGTGATGTGCATCAAGGTGCTCGGCGGCTCCAAGCGTCGTTACGCCAGCGTGGGCGACGTCATCAAAGTCAGCATCAAGGAAGCAGCGCCCCGTGGCCGCGTCAAAAAAGGCGAGGTTTACAACGCTGTGGTGGTCCGCACCGCCAAGGGCATCCGTCGTCAGGACGGCGCTCTGATCAAATTCGACGGCAACGCAGCAGTGTTGCTCAACGCCAAGCTGGAGCCCATCGGCACCCGCATCTTCGGACCGGTCACGCGCGAACTGCGCACCGAGAAGTTCATGAAGATCGTGTCGCTGGCACCCGAGGTTCTCTGAGGACTCATCATGAACAAGATTCGTAGTGGCGATGAAGTCATCGTGATTGCCGGTCGCGACAAGGGCAAGCGCGGCAAGGTGCTGCAGCGCAGCGACGACAGCCGTCTGGTTGTCGAAGGCGTGAACCTCGTCAAGAAGCATGCCAAGCCGAACCCCATGAAGGGCATCACCGGCGGCATCATCGAAAAGACCATGCCCATCCACCAGTCCAACGTCGCCATCTTCAATGGCGCCACCGGCAAGGCGGATCGCGTGGGTATCAAGCTCCTGGCCGACGGCAAGAAAGTGCGCGTCTTCAAGTCCAGCGGCGAAGAAATCAAGGTGGCATGACCATGGCACGTTTGCAAGAAGTTTTCCGCGACACCATCGCTCCGGACCTCGTGAAGAAGTTCGGCTACAAGTCGACGATGGAAGTGCCGCGCATCACCAAGATCACGCTCAACATGGGTGTGAGCGAAGCCGTGGCCGACAAGAAGGTCATGGACAACGCCGTGGGCGACCTGACCAAGATCGCTGGCCAGAAGCCGGTGGTGACCAAGGCCCGCAAGGCCATCGCGGGTTTCAAGATCCGTGAACAGCAAGCCATCGGCTGCATGGTCACCCTGCGCGGCGCGCGCATGTACGAATTCCTGGACCGTTTCGTCACCGTGGCGCTGCCCCGTGTGCGCGACTTCCGTGGTATCTCCGGCCGTTCGTTCGACGGTCGCGGCAACTACAACGTCGGCGTCAAGGAACAGATCATTTTCCCTGAGATCGAGTACGACAAGGTCGATGCCTTGCGCGGTCTCAACATCAGCATCACGACGACCGCCAAGAACGACGAAGAGTGCAAGGCTCTTCTGGCCGGTTTCCGTTTCCCGTTCAAGAACTGAGGTGGCGCGTGGCTAAACAAGCACTACTCCAACGTGAACTCAAGCGCGAGAAGCTCGCCGCCAAGTTCGCCAAGAAATACACCGAACTGAAGGCGACGTCCAACGACGCCAAGAAGAGCGAAGAAGAACGCGATGCAGCCCGTCTGGCGCTGCAGAAGCTGCCCCGCAACGCGAACCCGACCCGCCAGCGCAACCGCTGCGAGATCACCGGTCGCCCGCGCGGTACCTTCGCCCACTTCGGCCTGGCCCGTGCCAAGGTTCGTGAAATGGCGTTTGCCGGTGAAATCCCCGGCATCACCAAAGCCAGCTGGTAAGCATTAGGAGAACCACAAATGAGCATGAGTGATCCTATTGCTGACATGTTGACCCGCATCCGTAACGCACAGATGGTCGAAAAGGCCGTCGTGACGATGCCGGCTTCCAAGGTCAAGACCGCGATTGCCCAAGTCCTGAAGGACGAAGGCTATATCGACGGCTTCCAGGTCAAGAGCGCCGACGGCAAGAACGAACTTGAGATTTCCCTCAAGTACTACGCCGGTCGTCCCGTGATCGAGCGCATCGAGCGCGTGAGCCGTCCCGGC
The DNA here is from genome assembly GCF_059424305.1 of Hydrogenophaga sp. GW456-12-10-14-TSB4. Taxonomy (NCBI): domain Bacteria; kingdom Pseudomonadati; phylum Pseudomonadota; class Betaproteobacteria; order Burkholderiales; family Comamonadaceae; genus Hydrogenophaga; species Hydrogenophaga sp. GW456-12-10-14-TSB4. Next base: position 32,720 of record NZ_JBWKZH010000029.1, read on the forward strand.
CTGCGCGTCTACCGTGGCCGCAACGCCATTCCCCAGGTCCAGAACGGCCTGGGCGTGGCGATCGTCACCACGCCCCAGGGCGTGATGACCGACCGCAAGGCACGCGCTACCGGTGTCGGTGGCGAAGTCCTGTGTTACGTCGCCTGATGCGGGCATTGAGGAGAAATTAATGTCACGTATTGGAAAACTGCCGATCACCGTCCCAGCTGGGGTGGAAGTCTCGGTCAAGGACAACCAGATCAACGTCAAGGGCGCCCTGGGTGCCATGGCGCTGACGCTGAACGCACTGGTCAAGTTCGAGAACAAGGCTGGCACGCTGACTTTCGTCCCCGTGGACGAATCGCGCGAAGCCAATGCCATGTCCGGCACGATGCGCCAGCTCGTCAACAACATGGTCAATGGTGTGAGCAAGGGCTTCGAGAAGAAGCTGACGCTGCTGGGCGTGGGTTACAAGGCCCAGGCACAAGGCGCCAAGCTCAACCTGACGGTCGGCTTCTCGCACCCCGTGGTGATGGACATGCCTGCCGGTATCAAGGTGGAAACCCCGACGCCGACCGAAATCCTGATCAAGGGTTCCGATCGCCAGCGCGTGGGCCAGATCGCTTCCGAGGTGCGAGCCGTTCGCCCCCCCGAGCCTTACAAGGGCAAGGGCATCCGTTATGCGGATGAGAAGGTCGTGATCAAGGAAACCAAGAAGAAATAAGGACCAGGATCATGTTGACCAAAAAAGAGCAACGTCTCCGCCGCGCCCGCCAGACGCGCATCCGCATTGCGCAACAAGGCGCCGTGCGCCTGAGCGTGAACCGCACCAACCTGCACATCTACGCCAGCGTCATCTCCGACGACGGCAGCCGTGTGCTGGCCGCTGCATCGACCGCCGAAGCCGAAGTGCGTGCCCAGATCGGTGGTGCTGGCAAGGGTGGCAACACCGCTGCTGCTGCCCTGGTGGGCAAGCGCATCGCCGAAAAGGCGAAGGCCGCCGGCATCGAGAAAGTGGCGTTTGACCGTTCCGGTTTTGCTTACCACGGCCGGGTGAAAGCCCTGGCAGACGCGGCCCGTGAAGCCGGTCTGCAGTTCTGATCAAACGGAATACACAAAATGGCTAAATTTACGGCAAACATCAACAAAGAAGCGAACGAAGACGGTCTGCGCGAGAAGATGATCGCGATCAACCGCGTGACCAAGGTGGTCAAGGGTGGTCGCATTCTCGGCTTCGCAGCGCTGACCGTGGTCGGTGATGGCGATGGCCGCGTGGGCATGGGCAAGGGCAAGGCGCGTGAAGTGCCGGTGGCCGTGCAGAAGGCCATGGAGCAGGCCCGTCGCAACATGATCAAGGTGTCGCTCAAGAACGGTTCGCTGCACCACAGCGTGCACGGCGAGCACGGCGCCTCCAACGTCATGATGCTGCCGGCCTCCAAGGGTACCGGCATCATCGCCGGCGGCCCGATGCGCGCAGTGTTTGAAGTGCTGGGCATCACCGACGTCGTGGCCAAGAGCCATGGCTCGAGCAACCCCTACAACCTGGTGCGCGCCACGCTGGACGCACTGAAGAATTCGACGACCCCCTCCGACGTGGCTGCCAAGCGTGGCAAGTCCGTCGAAGAGATCCTGGGTTGATTGGAGCGATCATGACCACTCAAAACACCGTCAAGGTTCAACTGGTGCGCAGCCCCATTGGAACCAAGCAATCCCACCGCGACACCGTTCGTGGCCTGGGCCTGCGCAAGCTCAACAGCGTCAGCGAGCTGCAGGACACGCCCGCTGTGCGCGGCATGATCAACAAGATCAGCTACCTGGTCAAAATCGTCTGATCGGAGTCACTGACATGCAACTCAACACCATCAAGCCTTCCGAAGGCGCCAAGCATGCCAAGCGCCGTGTCGGCCGCGGCATCGGTTCGGGCCTGGGCAAGACCGCGGGTCGTGGCCACAAGGGTCAGAAGTCCCGTTCGGGCGGCTATCACAAGGTTGGTTTCGAAGGCGGGCAGATGCCGCTGCAGCGCCGTCTGCCCAAGCGTGGCTTCAAGTCCGCTCAGCTGCAGTTCAACGCTGAAGTCACGCTGAGCGACCTCAACGCCCTCGAAGTGGCCGATGTCGACATGCTCGTGCTCAAGCAGGCAGGCCTCGTGCCCCACCTGGCCAAGCGCGTCAAGGTGATCAAGACCGGTGAGATCACGCGTGCCGTGACCCTCAAGGACATCACCGCGACCGCGGGTGCCAAGCAAGCCATCGAAGCCGCTGGCGGCTCGCTGGCGGCCTGATCGGACTCGAACGGGAACTTCCTGTGGCAACTGGATCCACGTCCCTGGCCAAAACCGGAAAGTTCGGCGACCTGCGTCGCCGGCTGGTGTTCCTGTTGTTGGCGTTGGTGGTCTACCGCATCGGGGCGCACATCCCCGTGCCCGGCATTGACCCCGCGCAACTGGCGCAATTGTTCCAGGGACAGCAGGGCGGCATTCTCAGCCTGTTCAACATGTTCTCGGGCGGGGCGCTCTCGCGCTTCACCGTGTTCGCGCTGGGGATCATGCCGTACATCTCGGCCTCGATCATCATGCAGCTCATGACCTACGTGGTGCCCACGTTCGAGCAGCTGAAGAAAGAGGGCGAGGCTGGTCGCCGCAAGATCACGCAGTACACGCGCTACGGCACGCTGGCTCTGGCCATTTTTCAGGCGATGGGCATTGCCCTGGCCCTGGAAGGTTCGCCCGGTCTGGTGATCGATCCCGGCATGGGCTTTCGCCTGACGGCCGTGGTCAGCCTGGTGGCCGGCACCATGTTCCTGATGTGGCTGGGTGAGCAGATCACCGAGCGTGGTCTGGGCAACGGCATCTCGATCCTGATCTTCGCGGGTATCGCGGCCGGTCTGCCGAGCGCCATTGGCGGTCTGCTGGAGCTGGTGCGCACCGGTGCCATGAACATCCTGGTGTCGATCTTCATCATCGCGCTGGTGATCCTGGTCACCTACTTCGTGGTGTTCGTGGAGCGCGGTCAGCGCAAGATCCTGGTGAATTACGCACGCCGTCAGGTGGGCAACAAGGTGTACGGCGGCCAGTCTTCCCACCTGCCGCTCAAGCTGAACATGGCTGGCGTGATCCCGCCGATCTTCGCCTCGTCCATCATCCTGCTGCCCACCACGGTGGTGAGCTGGGTGAGCACCGGTGACTCGACCCGCTGGCTGCGTGACATCGCTTCGGCCCTGTCGCCGGGACAGCCGATCTACGTGGCCTTGTACGCCGCAGCCATCGTTTTCTTCTGCTTCTTCTACACCGCACTGGTGTTCAACAGCCGCGAGACGGCCGACAACCTGAAGAAGAGCGGCGCTTTCATTCCAGGCATCCGCCCGGGTGATCAGACCGCACGCTACATCGACAAGATTTTGTTGAGGCTGACACTGGCAGGCGCTGTTTACATCACCGCCGTGTGTCTACTGCCCGAGTTCCTGATCCTGAAGTACAACGTGCCGTTCTATTTTGGCGGCACCTCCCTGTTGATCATCGTGGTGGTCACCATGGACTTCATGGCCCAGGTACAGAACTACATGATGTCGCAGCAATACGAATCGCTGCTCAAGAAGGCCAGTTTCAAAACCTCCCCTTGAACATCTTATGGCCAAGGACGATGTGATCGAGATGCAAGGTGAGGTGATTGAAAACCTCCCCAATGCGACCTTCAGGGTCAAGCTCGAAAACGGTCATGTGGTGCTGGGACACATCAGCGGCAAGATGCGGATGCATTACATCCGGATCCTGCCGGGGGACAAGGTCAAGGTAGAGCTCACGCCCTACGACCTCACCCGAGCGCGAATCGTCTTCCGCTCGAAGTGAATGGTCAGTTGTTGAATGTTTTAGGAATATCTAGGAGAAGAGAATGAGAGTTTCGGCTTCGGTCAAGAAAATGTGCCGCAACTGTAAGATCATCAAGCGGCATGGTGTCGTGCGAGTCATTTGCACCGATCCGCGTCACAAGCAGCGTCAAGGCTGATTGGTTAGTTAAGAGGACCCAACATGGCTCGTATTGCAGGCATCAACATTCCGCCGCACAAGCACGCCGAAATCGGCTTGACGGCAATCTTTGGCATCGGTCGCACCCGCGCTCGCAAGATCTGCGAAGCCTGCGGCATCGACTACGCCAAGAAGATCAAGGATCTGAGCGACGCGGAACTCGAAAAGGTGCGCGACCAGGTCGGTACGTTCACGATCGAGGGTGACCTGCGTCGTGAAACCACCATGAACATCAAGCGTTTGATGGACATCGGTTGCTACCGTGGCTTCCGCCACCGCCGTGGTCTGCCGCTGCGCGGTCAGCGCACCAAGACCAACGCCCGTACGCGCAAGGGTCCCCGCAAGGCTGCCCAGTCGCTGAAAAAATAAACGGTTAGAAGGACCCTCATGGCCAAGTCTCCCTCCAGCAGCGCAGCCGCACGCGTTCGCAAGAAAGTCCGCAAGAACGTTGCCGACGGCATTGCACACGTGCACGCCTCGTTCAACAACACGATCATCACCATCACCGACCGCCAGGGCAACGCACTGTCCTGGGCGTCGTCGGGTGGCCAGGGCTTCAAGGGCTCGCGCAAATCCACGCCTTTCGCTGCCCAGGTGGCATCGGAAGTGGCTGGCCGCGCCGCCATCGAGCAAGGCATCAAGAACCTGGACGTCGAGATCAAGGGCCCCGGTCCTGGCCGCGAATCCTCGGTGCGCGCCCTGGGCGCCCTGGGCATCCGCATCAACTCGATCTCCGACGTGACGCCGGTGCCGCACAACGGCTGCCGTCCGCAGAAGCGCCGCCGCATCTGATGCGCTACCGCGGATCGCGGTATAATTGAAGGCTTTTTTCGAGCGCCACCGCAGTCGCCTGCGGTGGCATTTTTGCTAAGCCCACCGCCATCTCCCTGTCGGGATGGCTCCCGCAACAACCGGTTGCGGCAGTGATACAAGGAAACCAACGTGGCACGTTACCTCGGCCCCAAGGCCAAACTCTCCCGCCGTGAAGGCGCCGACCTGTTGCTCAAGAGCGCCCGCCGCTCCATCAGCGACAAGGCCAAATTCGACTCCAAGCCCGGCCAGCACGGCCGCACCTCGGGCCAGCGCACCTCCGACTTCGGCGTGCAGCTGCGCGAGAAGCAGAAGGTCAAGCGCACCTACGGTGTGCTGGAACGCCAGTTCCGCCGCTACTTCGCCGAAGCCGACCGCCGCCGTGGCAACACCGGTGCGAACCTGTTGTTCCTGCTCGAAGCGCGCCTGGACAACGTGGTGTTCCGCATGGGTTTTGCCTCCACCCGCGCCGAAGCCCGCCAGATCGTGTCGCACAAGGCGATCACGGTGAACGGCCAGTCGGTCAACATCCCGTCGTACTCGGTGAAGGCCGGTGACGTGATCGCGGTGCGCGAGAAGTCCAAGAAGCAAGGTCGCGTCATTGAAGCGCTCGAACTGGCCAAGCAGATTGGCTTCCCGGCCTGGGTCGACGTGTCGACCGACAAGGTCGAAGGCGTGTTCAAGAAGTCGCCTGACCGTGACGAGTTCGGCTCCGACATCAACGAATCGCTGATCGTCGAACTGTATTCCCGTTAATTCCGTTCCCGGCCGGCATCCTCGCGGTGCGGTCGGGCCATGCTCCGTCTGCCTTATCGGTGTAACGAGCCGAGGGTCCTGAAGGAAGTTTGAATGCTGAACAATCTGCTGAAGCCCAAGACCATCAACGTCGAGCAAGTCTCGACCAATCGCGCCAAAGTCACGCTCGAGCCGTTCGAGCGCGGCTACGGCCACACGCTGGGCAACGCCCTGCGTCGGGTTCTGCTGTCGTCCATGACCGGCCACGCGCCGACCGAAGTCACCATCGCTGGTGTCGTGCACGAATACTCGTCGATCGACGGCGTGCAAGAAGACGTTGTCAACATGCTCCTGAACCTCAAGGGCGTGGTGTTCAAGCTGCACAACCGCGACGAGGTCACGCTGAGCCTGCGCAAGGACGGCGAAGGTGTCGTGACGGCTGCAGACATTCAGACGCCGCACGACGTCGAGATCGTCAACCCGGGCCACGCCATCGCGACCCTGTCGGCCGGCGCCAAGCTGGACATGCAGATCAAGGTGGAAAAGGGCCGCGGCTATGTGCCGGGCAGCCTGCGTCGCAACGACGACCAGACGCGCTCCATCGGCCGCATCGTTCTCGATGCGTCGTTCTCGCCCGTCAAGCGCGTGAGCTACACCGTGGAAAGCGCCCGCGTCGAGCAGCGCACCGACCTGGACAAGCTGGTGCTCGAGATCGAGACCAACGGCTCCATCGGCCCGGAAGAGGCGGTTCGCGCTTCGGCCAAGATCCTGGTCGAACAGCTCGCGGTGTTCGCGCAGCTCGAAGGCGTGGAACTGTCGGCCTTCGACGCGCCTGCTCAACGCAGCTCGCAGCAATTCGACCCGATCCTGCTGCGCCCTGTGGACGAGCTGGAACTGACCGTGCGCTCGGCCAACTGCCTGAAGGCCGAGAACATCTATTACATCGGTGACCTGATCCAGCGCACCGAGAACGAGCTGCTCAAGACCCCCAACCTGGGTCGCAAGTCGCTCAACGAAATCAAGGAAGTGCTTGCCTCGCGCGGCCTGACCTTGGGCATGAAGCTTGAAAACTGGCCGCCCGCCGGCCTGGACAAGCACTGAGACCGCAGCGTCTGGCCATGGAGGCCAGACCCGGACCAACTCCCAGTACCTGATACGGCTGGGGGCAAAACACTGAAAGGATGAAAAAATGCGTCACGGACACGGACTTCGCAAACTGAACCGCACCAGCGAGCACCGCCTCGCCATGCTGCGCAACATGATGAACTCGCTGCTCACGCACGAAGCCATCAAGACCACGGTGCCCAAGGCCAAAGAGCTGCGCCGTGTGGTCGAACCCATGATCACCCTGGCCAAGGAACCCACGCTGGCCAACCGCCGCCTGGCCTTCGACCGCCTGCGCGACCGCGACGTGGTCGTGAAGCTGTTCAACGAACTGGGCCCGCGCTTCAAGGCGCGTCCGGGCGGCTACACCCGCATTCTGAAGATGGGTTTCCGCGTGGGCGACAATGCGCCGATGGCACTGGTCGAACTGGTGGATCGCGCTGAAGAAGCTGCTCCGGCAGCTGACGCTGATAAAGCGTGATAGAATACAAGGCTTGACGCGGAGTGGAGCAGCCTGGTAGCTCGTTGGGCTCATAACCCAAAGGTCGCAAGTTCAAATCTTGCCTCCGCAACCAACTAAATCAAGCGCTTGCTTGTCACTGAAGCCCACGGTAACGTGGGCTTTTTTGTTTGCGCCGATGAACCAATTCAGCTTCGAATTTGACGCGCCGGGCGAACCAACGCCAACGCCTGTACCTGCTCCGTCCATCGCCCCTCGTGCACGTGCATCTCGCACGCCGCGCAGCACCGCACTGACGCTCGAGGACATGGCGCAACGCCTGGAGCAGGACCCGGACTACCGCGTCCTGCGCCGCCTTGTCCCCATCTCGGACTTCGGTCCCCCGCCACCGGCCGCGCAGACGCCGGGAGGGAGTCGGCGGGTGCTGGTGCTCGACACCGAAACCACCGGCCTTTCGCACCAGGCCGACAAGATCATCGAGCTGGCCATGCTGCTGGTGGATGTGGACCTCGCCTCGGGCCTGCCCTTCGGGCTGGTGACGCTCTTCGAGGGTTTTGAAGACCCTGGTATGCCGATTCCCGCGGTGGCGAAAGAGGTGACGGGCATCAGCGACGAGATGGTTGCGGGCCATCGGCTGGACGACGCGCAGGTTCAAGCTCTGGTGGCCCAGGCCGACCTGATCGTGGCGCACAACGCCGGCTTCGACCGTCCCTTCGTGGAGGCGCGTTTCCCCGGTTTCGCGGCCAGGAACTGGGCCTGCTCCTTCGCCGACATCGACTGGAAAGCCCTCGGCGCCGAATCGTCCAAGCTGAGCGCGCTGGCGCAGAACCATGGCTGGTTCTACGACGCCCACCGCGCGCAGGTGGACTGCCATGCCCTGCTGCAGGTGCTCTCGCGACCGCTGGGCGAGGGTCCGCTCACCGGCCTGGGCCAACTGATCGCGGTGGCGTCCCGGCCCAGCTTCAAGCTGCGCGCCACCGGCTCGCCGTTCGAGTCCAAGGACCTGCTCAAGGCCCGGGGCTACCGCTGGGACGGCGATGCCAAGGTCTGGTACTGCACCCTGGCCGACCAGGAACGCCTGGACGCCGAGCTGGAATGGCTCAAGGCGGAGGTCTACGGCGGGCGGCGCAACGCGCGCGTGGAGGTCGAGGCCCTGGATGGCCTCGTGCGCTACTCGGCCAGACCCGGAGTGGTGTCTCCAACAGCGCTGTAGAAATTCCGCTTTCCGGGCCCGACAGACTCTCCCTGTCCTTTACAGTGAACCCATGCCCCAAGCCGACGACAGCCTCTCGCCCATAGCGCCCTTGCGCCTGCCGGTGTTCCGCATGTTGTGGACCACCTGGCTCATGGCCAACATCTGCATGTGGATGAGCGAGGTGGCGGCAGCCTGGATGATGACCTCGCTGACCACCAAGCCGCTCTGGGTGGCGCTGGTGCAGACGGCTGCCACCTTGCCCGTGTTCCTGCTCGGCCTGCCCAGCGGCGCGCTGGCCGACAACCTGGACCGCAAGCGCTACTTCCTCTTCACCCAGCTGTGGGTGGCGGCGGTGGCCACCCTGCTGAGCGCCGTCATCTTCCTGGACATCATGACGCCGCCGCTGCTGCTGGTGCTGATCTTCGCCAACGGCATCGGCATGGCGATGCGCTGGCCGGTCTTCTCGGCCATCGTGCCCGAGCTCGTGCCCCGGTCGCAGCTGCCGGCGGCGCTCGGGCTCAACGGCGTGTCGATGAACGCCTCGCGCATCATCGGCCCGCTGGCCGCCGGTGCGCTGATCGCCAGCGCCGGCAGCGCCTGGGTCTTTCTGTTCAACGCGCTGCTGTCGATCGGCGCGGCGGTCATCATCAGCCGCTGGAAGCGCGAGCACATCCCGAACCCGCTGGGCCGCGAGCGCCTGGGCTCGGCGATGCGCGTGGGCCTGCAGTACGTGGCGCAGTCGTACCTGCTCAAGGGCGTGCTGCTGCGCATCTCCATCTTCTTCTTCCACTCCACCGCGCTGATGGCGCTGCTGGCCCTGATCGCGCGCGGCATGCAGGACGGCGGCGCCGGCACCTTCACCCTGCTGCTCGCGGCCATGGGCGGCGGGGCCATCGTGTCCACCGCCTTCCTGCCCCGCCTGCGCCGGCGCTACTCGCGCGATGGCCTGGTCTGGCGGGGGGCCGCGGTGCAGGCCACCGCCATGGCGGTGATGGCGGTGACCCACCAGCTCTGGATCGCCGTGCCCGCCATGTTCCTCGGTGGCGCGGCCTGGATCACCGTGGCCAACACGCTCAGCGTGTCGATCCAGATGGGCCTGCCCGACTGGGTGCGGGCGCGCGGCATGTCGATCTACCAGATGGCCATCATGGGCGGCAGTGCGGCGGGTGCGGCGCTCTGGGGCCAGGTGGCGACCTGGACCAGCGTGCCGATCTGCCTGGGCATCGCCGCCGTCAGCGGCATCGCCGCCATGACCCTGGTCAACCGCCTGATGCCCGACGCCGGGCTGGAAGACGACCTCACCCCCAAGCGCATCTTCCCCGCACCGTCGATCCCCGAGCCGCCTCGCCACGGGCATGTGATGGTGCATGTCGAGTACCGCGTCGACCCGGCCCGGGCGGCGGAATTCCGGCTCCTCATGCTCAACGAAAGCCGGCGCAGCCGCCTGCGCCATGGCGCGCTGTCCTGGGAGCTGCTGCACGACATCAACGAGCCCGGCCGTTTCGTCGAGGTCATCGTCGACGAATCCTGGACGGACCACCTGCGGCGCTTCGATCGCGTCACCGCCGCCGACGTGGCGCTGCGGGACCGCAAGCTGGCCTTTCACCTCGGTGACGAACCGCCGCGCGTCACCCGTTCCTTGATGGAAACCACCGTCTGAAGGACGGCCCGCGCGCCTGTCAGCGCGGGATCGGCTGTTCCGCCTCGGTCAGTTCGCGGCGCGCTTCGTCCAGCTTGGCCTGGCGCTCGGCCAGCTTCTTCGGATCGCCCTTCTGCTCGGCCTCGCGCAGGCTCTTCTCGCGCTCGGCCACCTTCTTCTGCGCCTGGCGGATGTCCGCGTTGCGCTCCTTCTCCAGCGTCGCTTCCGTGCAGTGCGCCTGGTTGGCGCGCAAGGCCTTCTTCAGCCCCGCCGCCTCCTGCTTGCGGCCGTGCTCGATCGCGTTGGCCAGCTGGGCCTCGATGTTCCGGCGCTTGGCCTGGCAGGCGGGCGAGGGCTCGGCGGCGAACGTCGGTGCGGCGAACACCAGCAGGGCAGAAGCGCAGCACAGGGCGGCGATGGCTTTCATGGGCGGGTCCTTCCTTGGGGATGAAGCGGCCATGATAGGCCCGGACGCTAGTGATCGGCGCCGGCCTTCTGCGAGAGATCGCGGGCCGCCTCCAGCAGCGCCTGCGCGATGCGCTTGACCTGCGCATCGTCCACGCGCGCGCTCGGGCCGTACACCGCGAGCGATCCCACCACCTTCGAGCCGGCCGAGAAAAACGGCGCCGCGATCGCCACCGCGCCCCGGATCAGCTCGTCGCGGCTGATCGCGTAGCCGGCTTCGCGAATGCGCACCAGCTCGTCCAGGTAGGCCTTCTGGCGCGCCTTCGGAATGCGGCCCTCGATGTAGTGCAGCGCATCGGGCGCGAACGCGAGAATGGCGCGCCCGCTCGCGCCCAGGATCACCTTCTCGCTGTGGCCCACGCCGCGCTTGAAGCTCAGCGGTTGCGCGCTCGGCATCTCCGCCACGCACACCCGCTCCTCGCCGTGGTGCACCAGCAGCGCCACCGTCTCGCCGGTCTGCTCCCACAGGCGCCGCATCATGGGCTGTGACAGCGTGGCCAGGTCCAGGCCCGAGGTCCACATGTGCGCCAGATGCGCCACCGACGGGCCGAGCTGGAAACGCTGCGGCTCGCCCGCGGACACGATGAAGCCGCGCAGCTCCAGCGTGCGCAGCAGCCGGTACAGGGTGGGGCGGCTCAGGTCCACGCGCTTGAGCAGTTCGCTCGCGCTCAGCTGCCGGTCGCCCGCGCGAAAGGCCATCAGGATGTCCAGCGCGCGGTCCACGGCGCGCACGCCCTCGTTGCTCTTGTCGTTGCTCATCACCATCTCCCGGGTGTCGGATGGCGCATTGTATGAAATACGTCCGCCTGATGGACAGGCTGCTCATTTTCTTTGACATGGATCAAGTGCCATTTCTAGAATGGACACCTGTCTCACCTGACGTACAAACAACCCACCCCACGGAGTCCCCTGTGAACAAGGAAATGTCTGAAACGCTCACCCGCGTCGGTCCCGGCACGCGCATGGGCAACCTCATGCGCCGCTACTGGGTGCCGGCCCTGGCGTCGAGCGAAATCCCCGAGGCCGACGGGCCGCAGGTGCGTGTGCAACTGCTCGGCGAGAAGCTGCTGGCCTTTCGCAACACCGACGGCAAGGCCTGCCTGATCGGCGAGTTCTGCTCGCACCGCGGCGTCTCGCTCTACTTCGGCCGCAACGAAGAAAACGGCATCCGCTGTGCGTACCACGGCGTCAAGTTCGACGGCGACGGTCAATGCGTGGACGTGCCTTCCGCGCCGCAGGCCTGCGCGCGCATGCACATCAAGGGCTATCCCTGCGTCGAGCGCGGCGGCATCGTCTGGACCTACATGGGCCCGGCCGACCAGCAGCCCGCACCACCCGAGCTGGAGTGGTGCACGCTGCCGCCCGAGCACGTGTTCGTCTCCAAGCGCCTGCAATACAGCAACTGGCTGCAGGCCATGGAGGGCGGCATCGACACCGCCCACGTGTCCTACGTGCACCGCTTCGAGGTCGACACCGACCCCATGCACCAGGGCGTCAAGGCGCTGGACTACATCAAGGCCGACGGCAATGTGAAGTTCGAGATCGAGCAGACGCCCTTCGGCCTGAGCCTGTTCGGCCGCCGCAACGGCGAGCCCGACTCCTACTACTGGCGCATCACGCAGTGGCTGTTCCCCTGGTTCACCCTCATCGCCCCGTTCGGCGACCACGCCCTGGGCGGCCACGTGTGGGTGCCGATCGACGACCACAGCTGCTGGGCCTGGAGCATCAACTGGCAACCTGGCCAGCCGCTCACCGAAGAAGAGCGCATCGCGATGGAAGAGGGCAAGGGCATCCACGTCGAGTACGAGGCGCCGGGCAGCTTCATCCCCAAGCAGAACCGCGACAACGACTACGGCATGGACCGCGTGGCCCAGCGCGAAGAGCGCTCCTACAGCGGCATCTTCGGCTTCTCCGCGCAGGACTATTCGCTGCAGGAAAGCATGGGCACCATCCAGGACCACGAAGCCGAAAAACTGCTGCCCACCGACAAGGCCATCGTCATGGCGCGGCGCATGCTGCACGAAGCCGCGCTCGGTCTGGAGCAGGGCCAGACGCCGCCGGCGCTCGACCCGGGCGCCCAACACGTGCGCCCCGCCGGCGTGCTGCTGCCCAAGGAGCAGGACCCGGTGGCCTGGGCCCGCGAGGAACTCGCCGACGCCACGAAGAAGCCGGTCTTCAGCCTCTGAGCGGCCGCTCGATTCACCCCACGACGACAACCACAGGAGACACCCATGAAGTCCCATTTCAAACTCGCGGCCGCCGTCGCACTCGCGGCCTGCGCGGCCACCTCCGCCTGGGCGCAAGGCGCCGACTGGCGCCCGAGCAAGCCCGTGCGCATCATCGTGCCCATCGTCGGCAGCACCAACGACGTGCTCGCGCGCCTCATCGGCCCCGAGCTGCAGAAGGCCCTCGGTCAGCCCTTCGTGGTCGAGAACAAGCCCGGCGCGGGCGGCAACATCGGTGCGCTCGAAGTGGCGCGCTCCGCGCCCGACGGCCACACCCTGCTGATCGGCTACAACGGCCCGCTGGCCATCAACGTCACGCTGTTCGACAAGATGCCCTACGACCCGATGAAGGAGCTCGCGCCCATCACGCTGGCCGTGAAGTCGCCGCAGTACCTGGTGGTGAACCCCGCCGCCGGCTTCACCGACGTGAAGGACTTCATCGCCAAGGCCAAGGCCAACCCGTCCAAGTACAGCTACGGTTCGGTGGCCATGGGCAGCGCCTCGCACCTCACCATGGAAATGATGAAGTCGGCGGCGGGCTTCCACGCCACCCACATCCCTTACCGGGGCGCGGGCCCGGCCGTGACCGACCTGATCGCCGGCAACGTGCAGGCCGGCTTCTTCGTGCCCGGCAACGTGCAGGGTTTCGTGAAGGAAGGCCGCCTCAAGCTGCTCGCCTCCACCGGCACCAAGCGCTTCCCCAGCACGCCCGACGTGCCCACGCTCGCCGAGTCCGGCCTCAAGGACTTCGAGGCCACCTCGTGGATCGGCCTGCTCGCACCCGCCGGCACGCCACCCGCCATCATCAACCGCTACCACGACGAGATGGTGCGCATCCTCCAGTCGCCCGAGATCCAGAAGCGCCTGCACGAGATGGAGTTCGAGATCATCGCCAGTTCGCCCAAGCAGTTCAGCGACTGGATCGGCACCGAGATCGTGCGCTGGGGCAAGGTCATCAAGGCCACCGGTGCCAAGGCGGAGTGAGCTGAGATGAGCGGACACCACAGCGAACCCCGACTCGCGGGCAAGACCGCGCTGATCACCGGTGGGGGCGCCGGCATCGGCGCCGCCGCCGCCCGGCTGTTCTGCCGCGAAGGCGCGGCCGTGCTGCTGGTGGACGCCGACGGCGACGCCCTGGCGCGCACCCAGGCGGCCATCCTGCAGGCGATGCCGCAAGCGCGCGTGGCCACCCTGGCCGCCAACGTGGCCGATGAAGCCGCCGCGAAAGCGGCGGTCGCACAGTGCGCCGAAGCATGGGGCGGGTTGGACATCCTGGTCAACAACGCCGCCATGCGCAACTACACCCCTGCCGCCCACGCCACGCCCGCCGAATGGCAGGCCATGGTGGGCGTGAACCTGGTCGGCATGTCCAACTACTGCGGCGCGGCCCTGCCGGCCCTGCGGCAGAGCGGGGCGGGCGCCATCGTCAACGTCTCGTCCTGCTACGCCGTCACCGGTCGCAAGGGCATGGCGCTGTACGACGCCACCAAGGCGGCCCAGCTCGCGTTCACGCGCAGCCTGGCCTTCGAGGAAGCGCCGCACGGCGTGCGCGCCAACGCCGTCTGCCCCGGCTCCACGCTGACCGACTTCCATGTGGGCCGCGCGCAGGGCGCAGGCAAAAGCGTCGACCAGCTCAAGACCGAGCGCAAGGACACCTCGCTCATCGGCCGCTGGGCGTCGCCCGAAGAAATCGCCTGGCCCATCGTCTGGCTGGCCTCGGGCGAGGCGTCCTTCATCACCGGCACCACGCTGATGGTCGACGGTGGGCTGCACATCATGTGAGTGGTGTCCGGCATGTCGTCCTCCACCTTGCAGGCCCTGGTCTTCAACCTGCGGCACGAAGCCACGGGCATCGTCAGCGTCGAGCTGCGCCCCGTGGCACCGGCCACCGACTTTCCGATGGTGGAGGCCGGTGCCCACATCGACCTGCACCTGGGCAACGGCCTGGTGCGCAGCTACTCGCTCACCAACCCGGGCGAGCGCCACCGCTGCGTGGTGGCCGTGCTCAACGACCGGCACAGCCGGGGCGGTTCGCGCTACGTGCACGAGCAGCTGCGCGTGGGCCAGGTCATCCCTGTCGGCGCACCACGCAACCACTTCCGGTTGCAGGAAGACGCCCCGCACAGCGTGCTGCTGGCCGGCGGCATCGGTGTCACGCCGGTGTTCGCCATGCTCCGGCGCCTGGCCGCCTTGCAGCGCCCGGCGCAGCTCATCTACTGCGCGCGCAGCCGGGCCGAAGCCGCCTTCGTGGCCGAGATCGAAACCCTGGTGCAGGCACACCCGATGCTCTCGCTGCGCTGCCACTTCGACGACGAACAAGGCGGCCCACCCGACCTCGTGCAACTGCTCGACGGCCATCCGAAAGACACCCACTTCTACGCCTGCGGCCCCGCGCCCATGCTCGACGCCTACGAACGCGCCTGCGCGCAACTGGGCCAGCCCCACGTGCACCTGGAGCGCTTCGCAGCCGGTGCACCCGTGGCCGCTGCCACCGCGAGCGAGGGCTACCGCGTGGAGCTGCGCAAGTCCGGCAAGACCGTGCAGGTCGCGCCCGGCGTGGTGCTGCTCGACGCCCTGATCGACGCCGGCGTGAACCCTGACTACAGTTGCCGCGAAGGCGTGTGCGGCGCCTGCGAAACCAAGGTCATCTGCGGCGACGTGGAACACCACGACCTCATCCTGACCGAGCGCGAACGCGCGGCCAACAAGTCCATGATGATCTGCGTCTCCCGCTGCCGCTCCGGCAGTCTGGTGCTCGACGCCTGAACGAACCCACCGGCCGCGCAGCCCTTGCGCGGCCCTTTTTGCGGCGGTAATATAACAACGTTACTGAATCGTGCCGGCGCTACATGAACCCTTCATCCTCCAGCTCCACCGGCCCGTGGGCGTCCAGCGTGCGCGACATGAAGCGCGTGGCCATCCTCGCCGCCGCCAGCGAGGTCTTCGGCGAGCACGGCCTGCAGGGCGCCACCATGCGCCAGATCGCGCAGCGCGCCGGCTGCACCACCGGCGCCATCTACCCGCTGTTCGCCAGCAAGGAGCTGATCTACGCCGAACTGCTCGCCACCTCGCTCGCCGACCTGCACGCCCACGTGTCCGCCGCCGCCAGCGGCGCGGGCGCCGGCCGACCGCACGAGCGCGCCGCCAAAGCCTTTCTGGACCACTACCTCGCGCGCCCCTACGAGGTGAACCTCGGCCTCTACGCCTTCAACGGCCTGAAGAAACTCGGCGTCGGCAAGGAACACGACCGCGCGCTCAACAAGGCCCTGATGGACACCCTGGTGCTGCTCTCGCCGCACGAACGGCGCAGCCGCACCAGCCCGCCCGACGCCGAGGCCATGGCCACCTTCGCCCAGCTCATCGGCACGCTGGTGCTGCACCAGGCCGGGCGCCTGCAATTCGCCAAGCTTTCCCCCAAGCAGCTCATCGAGCATTCATTGACCACCCGCCGGCGAGCCGCCGGACAGCAGGAGACATGACACATGACCGTGAGAACCGAGAAGAACGGCGCCGTCTGGACCATCATTCACAGCCGGTTTGACGAGGCGCGCAACGCGATGGACCCCGAGAGCGCCGACGCCCTCGTGGCCGCGCTGCAGGCCTTCGACAAGGACCCCGGCGCCTCCGTGGCCGTGCTCTGGGGCGAGGGCGGCGCCTTCTGCGCCGGCTGGGACCTGAAGTACGCCAGCAGCCTGGGCGACCGCGAGCGGTTCGACGCCGACATCGCGCGTGGCCTGGCCTTCCCCATGGGCGCCAACGACGCCCCACGCGGCCCGCTCGGGCCCACACGCCTCGAACTCTCCAAACCCGTCATCGCCGCCGTGGAAGGCCCGGCCGTCGCCGGCGGCATGGAGCTCGCGCTCTGGTGCGACATCCGCGTCATGGCCGACACCGCCTACTTCGGCGTCTATTGCCGGCGCTGGGGCATCCCGCTGCTCGACGGCGGCTCCGTGCGCTTGCCGCGCCTGGTGGGCCAGGGCCGCGCGATGGAGATCATCCTCACCGGCCGCAAGGTGCCGGCCGCCGAAGCGCTGGCCATCGGCATGTGCGAGAAGGTGGTGGACGAGGGCGGTGCGCGCGAAGCCGCCGAGGCCATGGCGCAGGAGATCGCGCGCTTTCCGCAGGCCGCCGTGCGCGCCGACCGCCGCACCGTGCACGAAACCTACGGCCTGCCGCTGCGCGACGCCATGCGCCGCGAATGGCACAACGGCGTGGAGGCGCACTTTCTGGAAGGGGCCGACGGCGCTGCACGTTTCGCTTCTGGCCTGGGCCGCAGCGGCGATTTCAGCAAGATCTGATGAAACCGGGGGGCTCAGGCCCCCTGCGGCGCGGGCTGGGCCGAGGCGGGCAGGCCGAAGATCTTGTCGAACGCCAGGTTGAACACGAAGGTGTAGACCAGGAAGAACACGATCAGGCCCAGGTCCAGCACGAAGGCTTGCCAGAGCGAGATGTCCAGCCACCAGGCGAACAGCGGCACCAGCGTGATCACCAGACCCCCTTCAAAACCGATGGCGTGCGCCACCCGGCGCAGCACGCTGCGCCCGCGCTTGGCCTGGCGGGCCTCCCAGCGCTCGAACAAGGTGTTGTAGACCAGGTTCCAGACCACCGCGATCGCCGAAGCGGCGATGGCCGCCACGCTCGCATGGCCCATGTTGGCACCCGACAGCAGGGCCAGGCCCGTGGTGGACATGGTGATGGCGATGATCTCGTAAAGGGTGATGTAGACGACTTTGCGTTTGATGCCTTGCATGGCGAAACTCCGATTTCCCTGGCCCCCGGGCCGGTCTGGCTGAGGCAATGAACGCATGGTAGGTCGACTTGACTGACGATAAAAGTCAGATACTTTCAGTAAATCTGATAAGTTAGCGGCCATGGCCTTTTCCAGCGACAACGTGCGCGTCTTCCTCGCGGTGCTCGATGCCGGTTCGTTTTCCGCTGCCGCGCGCCAGCTCGGGCGCGTGCCTTCGGCGGTCAGCATGACGATTGCCCACCTGGAAGCCGAACTCGACCTTGTGCTGTTCGACCGCAGCGCGCGCGAACCCAAGCCCACCGACGTGGCCCGCGCGCTGGAGCCGCAGGCCCGGCAACTCGCCAGCCAGTTGCGCCAGCTGCAGGCCCACGCCGAAGGCCTGCACCAGGGGCTGGAGCGACAGCTCACCATCGCCATCGCGCCCGAGCTGCTGTCCGCGCCCTGGAGCCAGCCGCTGGCCGTGCTGGCCAGCGAGTTCCCCGCGCTCATCGTCGAAGTGTTGTCCGCCCCGCAGGCCGACGCCTTGCGCATGCTGCACGCGGGCGATGCGCAGCTGGCGCTCGTGTTCGAGCGCCCGGGCACCGACGAGCGAGAGGGCTTTCAGGAGCTGGGCCAGGAAATCCTGGTGGCCGTCATCTCGCCCTCGCACCCCGAGGTGCAGGCGCGCCAGGGCCAGCTGCAGCTCAACGACCTGATCGACATCCGCCAGATCGCCGTGGTGAGCCGTGACCCGCGCGGGCGCGATCCGCGCCTGCTGTTGGCGCGCCACATCTGGCGCACCGACAGCCACCTCGCCACGCTCAGCCTGGTGCAGGCCGGCCTGGGCTGGGCCTACCTGCCGCGCAGCCTCATCGGGCCCATGGTGGCCGCGGGCACGCTGACGGAAATCCGCTTCAACAACATCAGCAACCAGCTGCGCGTGTGGGTGGACGTGGTCTGGCACACCGACCGGCCCATGGGCCTCGGCGCCAAACGCTTCATCGAGCTGATGCGGCAGGAAGCCGCGAGCGGGTCGGCCTGACGAGCGTCAGACCAGGGTGTTGACCTGGGTGCCCAGCGCGCCGTCCGTGGCCAGCGGCAGGGCGGCGGGCAAGGCATTGAGCATCGCCATGGCGCTGGACGACTGGATGTCCTGGGCCTTCTTGAGCACCTGGATCTGGACTTCGCTGCTCACCTGGTCGCGCTTCATGTCGGCGACGGCGTGAACAAGGGCGGCGGGAGAAACGTCCATGGTGCTTCCAGGGGTCAAAAGAGATGCCCCTTGTATCGACCGCGCCGCGCCGAACTTGACCCGCGCTCAGCCTGCGCGGAACTCCCCCGGTGCCATGTCGTAGCGCTGCCGGAAGCGCCGGTAGAAGGTCGACACCTCGCCGAAGCCCGCCGCGAACCCGATCTCGGCCGTGCCCAGGTGGCGCGACGCCGGGTCGCGCAGCAGCGCGTGCGCGCGCGCCAGCCGGGCACGCGTGAGGTACTCGTGGAAACTGCTGTCCGACAGCGAGAACAGCTGGTGCAGCGTGCGCAGCGACACGCCGAACGCCCGTGCCACGCGCTCGGGCGTCAGGTCCATCTCGGTCGCACGCTGCTCCACCTGCTGCTGCACGCGCAGCAACAGCGCGCGGCGCCGCGCCAGCCGCGTGGGCTCGTGCGCATCGGCGCCGGCGCCCACCGCGCCCGCCACCAGTGCGCACAACGTGCCCAGCGCCATGTCCCGGCTGGTCGGTGACAGGCCTGCGTGGTGCCGCAACAGGCCGTCGAGCCAGCTTGCGATCAACTCGCGCTCGGCCAGCGCGCGGTCGATGTGGCGCATGGGGAGCGGCTCGCCCGAGCACAGGGCCAGCAGCGGCTGCAGGCGCTCGCGCGCGATGCGCCAGAGTCGGAAGTCGAAAACCGCGTCGTCGGTGCCGGTGCGAAAGGGCAGGTTCGGGTCGGCGATCACGATGTCGCCCGCCTCGGCCACGCAGCGGGGCTGGCCCTGCTGCTCGAACCACGCGCGGCCCTGGCGCTGCAGATAGACGTAGTAGGTGTCGCTCGGGCGCTCCTCGATGTCCTGCTCGCGGCGCTGTACCAGGTGGCCATCGCACACGATGTCGGTCACGTCCAGCGCGCCGAGCTGGCGCCGCGCGATCGCGCCATGGAAGGGCTGGCGCTGGGCCTCCTGCTGGCGCTGGGGCGTCAGCGCATACACGTGCTCGCAGCAGGCCTCGCGCCATTCGTCAAAGCGCGTGGCGGCCGGCACGCTGTCGGTGGACCATTCCGTGACCATGATGGGACTGCCTCCGGGTTGGGACGGCTGCCAGTATCAGGGGGTTTGGTTAAAACGAACAATATCGCGTGAATATGAACGAAATCGAATCGATAGCCAAGCATCCGGTTCCTGCTCAAAGGCGTCGGCCAGCGCGGTCGCATTGAATGGCGAGGCACAGAGCCAGAAGCCAGCGGAATTGAGAATCGGACATGGCGCAATCGGGCTTTATCCGGCGACCAGGCGACGCGCAGCGTTGACCTGCACCCAGTGAAGGATGAAGAGCACGATCAATGGAATGAGCACGATCAGGTTGAGACCTGGAATGAAACTCAGGGCAAAGCAAATCGCATAGGCGAGGCCCGGAGAAATGCGCTGGCAATTTGTCACTAAGTCCACACGTCTGAATAGGTGCGAGGGAACGAGGCCCCTGAAAACCCCTTAAATTCGCCAGTCCACAAACAAGAGGGGGATTCATGTTCTGTATCGCATGCGGCAAGGAAAACAACAGCACGGCCAGGTTTTGCGGGCACTGTGGTGTCAGCATTGAACCGAAGGCCACAGCGCCCGACATCGGCCGCAGCAATCCCGTGGGGGCATTCAAAGCCGACGAACCCCTGTGGCGCGCGGCCATCGGCCCCAAGAAGGCCGACCACTTCCTGCCGATCTTTGCCGGCTTCGCTGTGGCGGGGAAACCGTCTCTTTCCTGGAACACCCCGGCCTTCTTCGTGACCTACTTCTGGCTGCTGCATCGCAAGCTGTGGTCCCGCGTGGCGCTGTATTTCTTTGTTCCCCTGGTCATTTCCGTGGTCGTCTCGGCGGCCCAGGCCGCTGGTGGAAAGGAGGCCGCAGGCCTCTTCCTCCTGATCTGGCTGGCGTATCTCGCGGGCATGTTCCTCGTGCCGGGTCTGGGGGGCAACGGCTGGCTCTACAAGAAATACAAGGCGCTCATTGCCGAGGCCAAGGCCATGCACAAAACCCTGGACGCTCAGGTCGCCTACGTCGCGGCCAAGGGCGGCACGAGCCACGCAGGCCTCATCATCGGCCTCGTCTTCGTCCTGATTTTCATGACCGGGATCCTGGCGGCGGTCGCGCTGCCGGCCTACCAGGACTACACCGTGCGCGCCAGGATGAGCGAGGCGCGCGTGTATGCCAACCACCTCAAGTCCAACTTCGAGGTTCTCTATGAGCGGGACCGACGGATCCCCAGCGCCCGCGCCCTTGTCCCGGCCGGGGTCACCTCGAAGTACGTGCGTGACTTCGAGGTCCTGGACAACGGCGGGATCCGGGTCTACCTCAACTTCACCCCGATCGATGGGAAAAGCTTTGTCCTCACGCCGGCCCTGGACAAGGATGGGAAGTGGTCGTGGTCGTGCGGGACCGTCGACGTGTTGCCA
Organism: Hydrogenophaga sp. GW456-12-10-14-TSB4; assembly: GCF_059424305.1. NCBI lineage: Bacteria > Pseudomonadati > Pseudomonadota > Betaproteobacteria > Burkholderiales > Comamonadaceae > Hydrogenophaga > Hydrogenophaga sp. GW456-12-10-14-TSB4. Next base: position 53,742 of record NZ_JBWKZH010000029.1, read on the forward strand.
AGGCACCTGCCCCAGGACTGCCGGACAGCCGTGACCGTCAAGTGACCTCGCTGGGATGAAGCCGCACACATTGCCAAGCCTTGGCGCGCGGTTTGCGAAGACAGGCCGCCTCGGCGTGCGCAAGATGCGGGGGTGTGTCTTGAAACCCCAGCCATCACCGTCCTGATCGCCGACGACCACGCGCTGGTGCGCGACGGCATGCGCGGTCTCGTGGCCGGCTTGCTGGGCGAGGTGGTCTGCCTCGAAGTGGGCGATGGCGACGCGCTGATGCGCGCAGCCCAGGCTCACCCGGCGGTGGGGCTGGCCCTGGTGGACCTGAACATGCCCGGCATGGAGCGCGGCTTCCGTCTGGCCGAACTCGCGCACCGCCACCCGGGCCTGCCGCTGGTGGTGATCTCGGCGCTGACCTCGCCCGACGTGGTGCGGCGCACGCTGGACTTGCCCAGCGTGCACGCCTTCGTGCCCAAGAGCGCACCGTCCGAACAGATCGAGGCCGCCATCGGCGCGGCGCTGCAGGGCCGCAAGCTGCCGTTTGCCCACCGCGCGCCCGAGTCGCGGCGGCCCGAGGTGGTGCTCACGCCGCGCATGGAAGAGGTGCGCCAGCTGCTGCGCCAGGGCATGAGCAACAAGCGGATCGCGCGCACCCTGGGCATCAGCGAAGGCACGGTGAAGAATCACATGAGCGAGATCTTCAAGGCGCTGCAGGTGTCCAACCGCACGCAGGCGGCGCAGCTCGACGCCGACCGCCTGTGAAGCCCGCGCGGGCGGCGCTCAGCGCGCCGACAGGAAGTCGCCCGCTTCGAGCAGCACCAGCTCGTTGTCGTCCGCCTTGTTGGGGTCGCGGCTGCTGGAGAACGGCAGGTTGTTGTCGTTGCCCACCACGATGTGCCGTGCATCGACGATGTCCACGTTCTCGATGGTGAAGAACGGGAAGGTGAGCACGCCGTTGTTCAGCGGCTTGCGGGCCAGCTTGTTCGGGTCGGCGATGTTCATCAGGTCGATGTAGCCGATCTTGCGCAAGGGGCCACCCGCGTTGGCTTCGTTCAGCTCCACCTTGTAGACCCGCTTGAACTTGGCCAGGTCGTGGAAGCAATCGGCGCGCTTGGTGGCTTCCGGGCAGGCCTTGTCGGCCGTGCCTTCGCCGTTGTCGCGCTCAATGATCAGGCCTTCGGTGGGGCTGATCATGTTGAAGTCGCCGATGGCGTGGTGGTTGGCCTCCAGCACGTACTTCCAGTGGCGACCGGTCCACTTCTCCGTCTTCACGTCGAACTCCAGCACGCGCAGGTACTGCTTGCCGTCGATGGCTTCCGGCGCTTTGGCGGCCTCGTCCCACACGGCGCCCTCCAGCAGGGGGTAGAGCTTGCTGCCGTCGGGCGATGAGGCCATGCCCTCGAAGCCCTTGGAACGGCGCACCTGGAACTTCACCTCGCCGCCCTGCGCACCGGGCGTCTTCACCGCCGGGTGGTCGGGCGAGACCACGGTCTTGCCATCCACCTGGGTTTCGTACACCGCCTTCACGCGGCCCTTCATGTCGGCCTTGATCAGGTAGGGGCCGAATTCGTCGCCGATCCAGAAGTGGCCGTCCGCGATCTGGAAGCTCTCGGTGTCGAGGTCCGAGCCCGTCAGGTAGCGTTGTGCCGTGCCCTCGTGAACGATGCGAAAGGGCACCTTCTTGTCGGGGTCGTGCAGGAACACGGTGCCCTGGCGCTTGAACTGCCCGCTCTTGAAATCCACCCGGTAGTGGTTGAGGAACAGCATGAAGTCGGGCGAGTTGGCCTTGGCGCCGGCGCCGTTGTCCGTCAGCAGCCAGTAGCTGCCGTCGGCCATGCGCTTGATGCCCGAGTGGCCTTGAACGGGCTGGCCCTTGAAGGGCAGCGACACCCCCGTGGGCCGGCCGGCGGACAGCCCTTCCACGCTGCCGATGGCCTCGACGCGGCGGTCGGTGGTGAACTTGCCGCTGACGCGCAGGTCGGCCGGCGCGTCTTTGGGCGCGGAGATCAAAGTCTGCGCGGGCAGCAGGGCGTGGCCGGCGAGGGTGGCCGGGTAGGCGGTCTGGGCCTGGGCAGACAAGCTCAGGCTTGCGACGGCCAGGGCGAGCAGGGCAGGGGTGTGCAGCTTCATGAGAGGGTGCCTTCGTTGTTGTCAATGGACGCGGATCGGGGCTGAGCTTGCCGCCCTGCCGTGACAACGGTGCGACCTTTTGATGACGGTGTGTTGACGGCTTCGCACGCCATGCGAGGCCTTGCTGCGCGCATTGCGAAGACAGGCGGCCCGGCGGTGCGCAAGATGCCGGCATGGACCGGGACGCCCTTTCTTTCCGCGCGGGCCGCGACGAGCAGCCCGACCCCGAGGACAGCGCCCACACCGTCGCCTCGCTCTGGGCCTTGCGCGCCTGCGAGCTGCTGTGTGCGCTGATGTTCGCCACCGCCTTGCCGTGGCAGCAGCCAGCGGCGTGGTTCTCGGTCATCGCGGGCATGGGCATGCTGCGCTGGTGGCACGTCAACCGCCCGTCGTTCCGTGCCTTGCCCAAGGCGCGCCGCCGGCGCGCGTACCGCATCTACATGTGGGTGCTGATGGCCTTCGTGGGCAGCGCCTGCTGGTTCCTCTACGTGCCCGACAACGTGCCCATGCTCGCGGTGCTCATGAGCTACCTGCTGGGCAACGCCACGCTGATCGCCGTGCGCCTCACGGGCGACGTGGTGCGCACCACCATCGCGCTGTGCCTGGCGGTGTTGCCGACCTCGGTGCGCCTCATCGTCGATGGCCTGGGCGGCCACACGCTGCTGGTGCTGATGGGCATCGGCGGCATCCTGATGACGGTCACCATGGTGTTTCTCTCGCGCGCGCAGGAGATCGGCGTGATGCGCCAGGTGGAGCAGCGCCGCCGCGCCGAGGCGGCGGCCGACACGGTGGCGGCGCTGGGGCTGGCGAAGTCGCGCTTCTTTGCGGCGGTGAGCCACGACCTGCGCCAGCCGGTGCACGCCATCGGCCTGTACCTCGCGCCGCTGGTGAGTCTGGCCGAGCGCGCGCAGGACCGCGCGGCGCTGCGCGCGATCGACGGCATCGGCCAGTCGTGGCGCGCGCTGGACGACCTGCTCTCGCAGGTGCTGGACCTCACGCGCATGGACTCGGGCGTGGTGCAGGCCGAGCTGCGGCCCACCGAACTCGCGCCGCTGGTGGCCAGCCTGGTGCGCCAGCACAGCGCGGTGGCCGAAGCGGCGGGCGTGCGCATTGTGGCGCTGGTGCGGCCCGAGGCCTTTGCGCTGGCCGACGGGCTGATGCTGGTTCGCGTGCTCTCCAACCTGATGGACAACGCCATCAAGTTCTCGTCCGCCGGTGCCACTGTGCTGGTGGCGTTGCGCCGGGGTGAGGGCGGGTGCTGGCGGCTGCAGGTGCGCGATGCAGGCCTGGGCATCGCGCCCGAGGCGCAGGCGCGCATCTTCGAGGAGTTCGTGCAGATGCACAACGAAGGGCGCGACCGCCGCCAGGGCCTGGGCCTGGGGCTGGCGATCGCGCGGCGCCTGGCACTGCTGATGAACGGCGACATCGCCGTGCGCGCGGCGCTGGGGCAGGGCTGCTGCATGACGGTGACCTTGCCGCGCGCGCAGCCTCCGCCAGAGCCCGCGCCGGTGGTGGCGAACGAGCTGCCCTCGATGCCCGGCGCGCTGCTGCTCATGCCCGAGCATGCCGTGCCCTCGCCCGCGTTCGCGGTGGAGCGCGTGCTGCTGGTGGAAGACGATTCGCTGGTCGCCGCCGCCACGCGAGACCAGCTCGTGGGCTGGGGCCTGCAGGTGCTGCACGTGGAGACGGCCGCCGAGGCCCTGGCGCAATCGGCGTTCGGCGACGTGGCCATCTGCGACGTGCGGCTGCCGCACGCGGCTTCCGGGCTGGACCTCGCATTGAGCTTGCGCGAGCGGGGCCAGCGCGTGCTGCTCATCAGCGGCGAGACGCACGCGGCCTTGCGCGAGTCGGCCTCGCGGCACCGCCTGCCGCTGCTCATCAAACCGGTGTCGAGCGCACAACTGCTCGCCGCCTTGCAAGGCCTCTAGACGCGTGCCCATGTCCCTCGGGGCATGACCAATTTCACGTGGTTGCACACGGGGTGCGTCGGTAGATTCAAAACCCTGCCACCCCGTGTGGGATGGCGCTACCGAAGGAAGCCCCACCATGAGACACCAGTTCTCGCCCGACCTCGAATCGCCCCACGCACCCGCCGCTGTGGTGTTGCGCCCGCCCCGCGTGGGCCGCTTTGCCGAAACCCGGGGCACGCCCTCGGTGCGCCGCGCCTACGGCTGGCTGTGCCGCTGGGCACCCGCCGTGGCCGCGCGCCTGGCCTACCGGCAACTCGCCACGCCGCCGCGCGCGCCCGTGGGCAAGTGGCCGCTGCCGATCCGCGCGCAGACGCGCGCGCGCCGCCTGCCGTGCGGCGCGGGCGAACTCGCGGTGTACGAATGGGGGCAGCAGGGCCCGGCGGTGCTGCTGGTGCATGGCTGGGGCTCGAACGCCACCCACCTGGGCCGCATGGTGCAGCCGCTGGTGGGGGCGGGCTTCCGGGTGGTGGCCTTCGATGCGCCGGCCCATGGGCGCTCGTCGGGCCGCGCGACCGACATGGTGGAGTTCGCCGGTGCGGTGGCCGCCGTGGCGCGCCAGGCGGGCCCGCTGCACGCTGTCATCGGCCATTCCTTCGGGGCCGCGATGGCAATGTTCGCCGCGCGCGACTGGGGCATCGCTGCCTCGCGGCTGGTGCTCATCAGCTCCTTCGACCACTGCAACTGGTTCGTGGAGATGTTCGCGCGGCACATCGGCCTCACGCCCGAGGTGCTCCAGCGCGTGCGCGAGCTGTTCGTGCAGCGCTACGGCGGCCGGCTCGACTGGGGCCGCATGTCGGTGCTGGAGATGGCGCGCCAGGCCGGCCTGCCCGCGCTGGTGGTGCACGACGAGACGGATGAAGAGATTCCCTTCTCGCACGCCCTCTCGCTCGCGGCGGTGATGCCGGCCACGCAGCTCAAGGCCACGCACGGCCTGGGCCACCACCGCGTGGCGCGCAACCCCGAGGTGATCCGCCGCGTGGTGGATTTCCTCTCGCACTGAGGAGGCGGCCATGCAGAACCCCTCATCCTCCTCGTTCCCCCATCGGCTGGCCCTGGTGCTGGGCAGCGGCGGTGTGCGCAGCATCGCCGCCCTGGGCATCGCCGAGCGCCTGGCGCGCGAGGGCATCCGGCCCGATCTGGTGGTGGGCTGCAGCTCGGGCGCGCTGTTCGGCGCGCAGGTGGCGCAAGGCCTGCACGGCGAAGAGGCCGTGCGCATGGCCACCACCCTGTGGTCGGCCGAGCTCACGCAGCAGCGCCGCTGGCGCGCCTACCTGCAACTCGTTGCCCCGAAGCTCGCAGGCTTCGGCGACGGCTTCGCATTGCGCGACGACCGCCTCATCGCCGAGCGCATCGGCAACGCCTTCGGCGAGGCGCGCCTGGAGCACCTGCCCACACCGCTGCGCGTGGCCGCCACCGACGCCGCCACCGGCCAGGCCGTGGTGCTCACGCGGGGCCGTCTGGTGGACGCGCTGCGCGCCAGCATGGCCGTGCCCATCCTGTTCCCGAGCGTGGCCGTCGGCGGGCGGCGACTGGTCGACGGCGTGCTGTCCGACCCCTTGCCGCTGGCGGCGGCGGCCGACGCGCGGGTGGTGCTCTCGCTCGGTTTCTTCGGCGGCTTGCCGCGCCGGGTGGACCGCGTCTCGCGCCTGGTGGCCCAGACCAGCACCACGCTCATCAACAACCTGATGCAGGCGCGCACCGACGCAGCGCAGGCCCGGGGACAGCAGGTGATCGGCCTCGCGCTGGACCTGGAGCGCCCCGTCGGCCTGTGGGAAACCGCTGCCATGCCCTGCCTGTTCGAGGCCGGCTGGCGCGCGGCCGAGGCGCGGCTGCCCGACATCGTGGCCGCGCTGCAGGCCGCACCCGCGCCCGAGCGCGAGATGACCTTCATCGAATGAACCCCTCCCCATGGACTTGAAACGCATGAGCCTCTCCACCCTCCAGACCGAGCGCTACGCGCACTGCATCGCCACCTCGCGCCGCGTGCGCTGGGACATTGACCGCGACGTGATCCGCGCCCGCCGGCTCGACTTCAACAAGCCTTTTCTGCCCGACGGGCTCTCGCGCATCAGCCGGCTCGAATTCCTCCAGCCCGCCGAGCAGGTGCGCCTGAGCCAGGTGCAGGGCCGCACCTACGCCAACATGTTTGCGCTGGTCGAGCGCTTCATCGGCATCCAGATGCTGTCCTGCAGCCGCCACCACTGGTTCGGCGATCAGGTCGCGCTGGAGGCGCTGGTGCGCTTCTCCGACGAGGAGCTCAAGCACCAGGAGCTGTTCCGCCGTGTCGAGCGCCTGGCGGCGGCGGGCATGGCCGACGGCTACGCCTTCCTGCCGGCGGCCAACGCCGTGGCCTCGCAGGTGCTGGAATCGTCCACCTGGGCGGTGCTGGCGCTCACCTGTCACATCGAGCTGTTCACGCAGGTGCACTACCGCCAGAGCATCCAGCCCACCGAGGCCCTGGCCGAGCTCTACAAGGACGTGTTCCTGTTCCACTGGAAGGAGGAGTCGCAGCACGCGATCCTCGACGAGCTGGAGTGGGAGCGCGAACACGGGCGCCTCACGCCGCGCGAGCGCGACGTGGCGGTGGACGACCTGATCGCCCTCGTGGGCGCGCTCGACGGCATCCTGCGCGCGCAGGCGGCGGCCGACGCGCGTTACTTCATCGACACCAACCCCAGGGCCTTCGCGACGGGCGAAGCCGCGCGCCTGGCCGCCGGCCTGCTCGACGCCTACCGCTGGCAGTACATCGGCTCGGGCATGCAGGTGCCGCGCTTTCGGCAGCTGCTGGTGGCGATGACCACACCCCCGCAGTTGCAACGCATCCAGGCGGCGCTGGCGCCGCTGCTGTCCTGAACCATTCACAAGGAGCCATCCATGTCCCGCATGTTTCTTCTCCGGGCGGCCCTGCTGCTGGCGGTTGCCGGCCCGGCCGGCGCGCAGCCCATGGGCATCGAGCAGGCCCACCACGCCCACTACATCGCCGAGTACGATCGCTCGCTCGCCCTCTACGAGCAGCTGGCCACGCAAGGCGACGCCGAAGCCGCCGAGCGCGCGGGCTTCATGTTGATGCAGGGGCCGGTCGCCTACGGTCCGCGCGTGCCGCGCGACGTGGCGCGTGCCACGGCCTGGCTGGAGCAGGCCGCCCGGGCGGGGCGACCGCACGCGGTCTTCCTGCTCGGGCTGAGCGCCGGCACGGACTGAGCGGCGCACCCGGCATGCGCTGGGCGGATGCAGCCCATGCGCCGCACGCGCTTGTCGGGCACGCGGCCCGGTTCCGATACTCGGTGCATGAATCAGAACCTGTTGTTGAATGTGGTGGTCAGCGCCGTGTCGCGGGAGACCGACGAGGTGGCCTGTTTTGAGCTGAGCCGAACGGATGGACCTTTGCCCCCGTTCGAGGCCGGGGCGCACATCGACGTGCACACCGCCGTGGGCCCGCGCCAGTATTCGCTGTGCAACCTGCATGAGGAGAACGGTCCCTATGTGGTGGGTGTGAAGCGCGAGGCGGGTGGCCGGGGCGGCTCGCGCTGGATGCACGACACGCTCACGGTGGGCACCCGCCTGGTGATCGGTTCGCCCCGCAACAACTTCCAGCTGGTGCCCGAGGCAGCCCACCACTGCCTGCTGGCGGGTGGCATCGGCATCACGCCTATGGTGGCGATGGCGCACGAACTCGGCCGCCGGGGCCACTCTTTCAACCTGGTCTGTTTCGCGCGCAGCCGCGCCCATGCGGCCTTTGGGGACCGCCTGCAGGCGGCGCCCTGGGCCGCCCAGGTGCGCTTCCACCTCGATGACACGCCTTCGCAGCAGGTGGACCTGGCGGCGTTCTGCGCGCACCAGCCGGAGGGCACGCATTTCTATGTGTGCGGCCCGGCGGGCTTCATGGCCGCGGCCCGGCAGGCCACCAGCCAATGCCCTGGCGCCCGGTTGCATGAGGAGCGTTTCACGGCCGAACCGCAGGCGAACCCGAAGGGGCTTGCCAGCTACACCGTGGAGTTGGCGCGCAGCGGTTGCCGCGTGCGGGTGGAGACGGGCCAGAGCCTGTTGCAGGCGCTGCGGGGCGCGGGGCTGGACCCGCTCACTTCCTGCGAGGCCGGGGTGTGCGGCAGCTGCGTGACGACTTACCTCGAAGGCCGGCCCGTGCATGGCGATGCCTTCCTCAGTGCGCACGAGCGGCAGAGCCAGCTCGCGCTCTGCTGCGCCGGCTCGCTCGGCGAGCGCCTGGTGCTCGACCTCTAGCCCGCGCCCTTGAGGTCGAGCATCACCTGTTCCTTGAACCAGATGTGGTCCCGGTGGTTGTGCGTGCGCTCGTGCCAGTAAAGGTAGACGTCGTAAGGCGGCAGATCGATCGGCACCTCCACGGTGGCGAGCGCGAAGCGTTCGCAGAAGCGCCGGGCCAGTGACTCGGGCATCAGGGCCACCATGCCGGTTTTTTCGATCAGGTACGGCACGGAGAGGTAGCTCGGCGTCGTGAGCCGGACGTTGCGCGCCAGCCCGACTTGCGACAGGGCCTTGTCGGCCGCATCGCCGAACGCATGCACCGTGGGCTTGATCACGACGTGGTCGAGCGCGGCGAAGGCTTCGGGGCTGATCGCCTGCCCGACGGCGGCATGCCCTTTGGCCGCGATGCAGGCCACGCGGTCGCGGAAGATCACGCGGTGCCGCAGGTCCTCCAGGGTGGGGGGCAGCATGCCCACGCAGAAATCCGCCTCGCCGCTTTCCAGCACCTGGTTGAGGTTGCGCGGGTGCACCGGGTGGCAGACCGAGACCGAGATGCCCGGGAAGTTCTGCGCCAGCCGCGTGACCAGGGGGTCGAGAAACACGCATTCCAGGTAATCCGTGGCCACCACGCGGAAGTTGCGGCGCGCCGTCTCGGGGTCGAACGCGATGGCCTGCCCGAGCAACTGGTCCATCTCGTAGAGGATGCGCAGCGCGAACTCGCGCAACTGCATGGCCTTGGCGGTCGGCACGAGGCCGACCTGGGCCTTGACCAGGATGGGATCCGAGGTCAGTTGCCGCAGCTGGCCCATGGCCCGGCTCATGGCCGGCTGGCTGATGTCCAGCGCATCGGCGGCGCGCGTCACCTGCGAGTGGTCGACCAACGCGACCAGGCACCGGAGCAGGTAGAAATTCAGCGACAGATCATCTTTTTGGCGCATGGTTTTCATACACAGTCCGCATGGACTGGGGGGTTGCACAACGGGATACTAGTTCAACCTTAGCGCGATGGCGCACGGCACGAGAGCCCAGGGACATTCCAGGAAACACCGGTTCAAAGAGACCGGTCACCCACGAGGAGCCACAGGTTTGGACACCGCAGTTTTGAACGTCTTGAACACCGCGAGGGCCGATCTGCCCCGGTGCGATGGCAAGGGCCTCTACCACCGGGGCACGCCGATCATCCAGGTCGACAACGTCAGCAAGCGCTATGCCAACGGAACTGTGGCCCTGGAACGGGCCCGGCTGGAGATCTGGAGCGGCGACTTTGTCACCCTGATCGGTCCCTCGGGATGCGGCAAGAGCACGCTGCTGCGCATTCTTTCGGGTCTGGGTGCGGTCACCGAAGGCTCGATCCAGTGGTGGGGCGAGACCACCCCGGTGCTGGAGCGGCCCGACCAGAAGCTCGCCTTCGTCTTCCAGGACCCCACGCTGATGCCCTGGGCCCGCGTGTTCGAGAACGTGGCCCTGCCGCTGGAACTCAAGGGCACACTGGACCGCGCCACGATCCAGCGCAAGGTGGACGAGGTGCTGAACCTGGTGGGCCTGGGTGCCTTCCAGCAGGCTTACCCGAGGGAGTTGTCGGGTGGCATGCAGATGCGGGTGTCGATCGCCCGCGCCCTGGTCACCGAGCCCAACCTGATGCTGATGGACGAGCCCTTCGGCGCGCTGGACGAGATGACGCGCAACAAGCTCAACGACGACCTGATGCGCATCCAGCACGAGCGCAAGCTCACAGTGGTGTTCGTCACGCACAGCCTGCACGAGGCGGTCTACCTGTCGTCGCGCGTGGTGGTGATGGCGGCCCGGCCCGGGCGCGTGATCGCCGAAGTGGGCATCGACGCGCCCTTTCCCCGGGGTACGGCCTTTCGCCTGTCCGCGGAGTACCTGCAGTACATGACCCGCCTGAGCGCCGCGCTGGACGCGGCCAGCCGGGGCGAGGAGATCGCACCATGAAGAGCCCGGACATTTCCCGCAACGCCGCGCGCCAGGTGAACTGGGGCTCGAGCAAGCTGCCGGTGCTGGCCATCGGCGTGGGCCTGCTGGCCTTGTGGCAGCTGGTGGTGGTGGCCTTGTCGCTGCCGGTGTATGTGCTGCCCGGGCCGCTCGACGTGCTCAAGGCCCTGTACGCGGATTCGGACCTGCTCTTCACCGGCCTGCTGTTCACGCTGAAGGTCACCGTGCTGGCCTTCGCGGTGGCGGTGTTGCTGGGCGTGTCGATCTCGTTCCTGCTGTCGCAAAGCCGCCTGCTGGAGAAAAGCGTCATGCCCTACATGGTGATCCTGCAGGTGACGCCCATCGTGGCGATCGCCCCGCTCATCATCATCTGGGTCAGCAACACCTTCGTGGCGCTGGTGACGATTGCCAGCATCACGGCGCTGTTTCCCATCGTGTCCAACATGACGCTGGGCCTGCGCTCGGTGGCGCCCAACCTGCAAAGCCTGTTCCGGATCTACCGCGCCTCCAACTGGCAGACCCTGACCCGGCTCAAGCTCAAGGCCGCGCTGCCGTACTTCTTTGCCGGCGCGCGCATCAGCAGCGGCCTGGCGCTGATCGGTGCCGTGGTGGCCGAGTTCGTGGCCGGCACCGGCGGCACGCAGTCGGGGCTGGCTTACATCATTCTCGAATCGGGCGTGCAGCTGAAGGTGCCACGCATGTTCGCCTCGCTCTTGCTGATCTCGCTTACCGGCATCGCGCTGTTCGCGCTGATGGTCTTCATCTCGAACCGGGTGCTGGGTGCCTGGCACGAGAGCACCGTCAAGACCGAGCACTGAGTTTCACCCGTTCCGTTTTCGCCCCACCCCCAACAGGAGTTCTTCCATGAATGTCCGATCAGTTCTTGATTCGGCGCGTTGCGCCCTGGCCACCTGCCTCGTGCTGCTGGCGTCTGTGGCAGCCCCCACCCATGCGCAGGCCCTGCGTGACGTGAATGTGGCGCTGAGTTTCTATGCCTCCGCCGAACACGGTGGCTACTACGCGGCGCTGGCCGAAGGCATCTACGAAAAACACGGCCTGAACGTCAAGGTCACGCAGGTCGGCCCGCAGGGCAACAACATGCAGCTGATGGTCTCGGGCCGCATGGACTTCGTCAACGGCTGGAGCATGCGGGCCCTCAATGCGGTGCGCGAGGACATCCCTCTGGTGTCGGTGGCCGCCGTGTTCCAGCGCGACCCTCAGTGCCTGGTGCACCACCAGGGTGCTTACGCGAAGCTGGAGAACATGAAAGGCGCGCCGATCCGCGTGGCCCAGCTCGCGCGCGGCAGCTTCTGGCCCTGGCTGAAGGCCCGGTACGGGTTTGACGACAGCCAGCTGCGCCCCTTCGACATGAGCTACGCCGCCTTGCTGCAGGACCCCAAGATGGTGCAGCAGGGGTACATCACCAACGACGGCTTCCAGTTCAAGCGCCAGAACCTCGCCATGGACTGCATGCTGCTGGCGGACTACGGATGGTCCACCTACATGTACACCATCGACACCACCCAGCGGCTCATCAAGGAGAACCCCAAGCTCGTGGGCGACTTCGTCAAGGCCACGGTGGAAGGATGGCGCGCCTTCCTCAAGGACCCTGCACCTGCCTCGCGCCTGATCAAGGCGAACAACCCGCAGATGACCGACGAACAGATCGCCTACGCCATGGCGCAGATGAAGCAGTACGGCCTGGTCGAGTCGGGCGATGCCGCAGGCGGCCGGATCGGCACCATGAGCGAGGCCCGCTGGACGGCTTTCTATCAGGAGATGGTGACCGCCAAGGCCCTGCCCGCCGGACTCGACCCGCGCAAGGCCTACGACCTGCAGTTCATCAAACAGCTGTACCCCCAATAACCGAGAGAGACAAACCCATGCTGATCACCCAACAACCCATGTTCCGCCACTTCTGGTACCCCGTCATGCCGACGCACCTGCTGGACGCCGGCCATCCCAAGGCCTTCCGGCTGCTGGGCGAAGACATCGTGCTCTGGAAAGTGGGCGAAGGACGCTATGCCTCCATGGAGGACCGCTGCTGCCACCGCACCGCGAAGCTCTCGATGGGCTGGCTGGAGGACGACCGCATCGTCTGCGGCTACCACGGCTGGGCCTACGACTGCACGGGGCAATGCGTGTCCATGCCGCAGAGCCCCGAGGCCCAGAAGATTCCCTACAAGGTGAAGAGCCACCTGACGGACGTGCGCTACGGCTACGTGTGGGTCTGCCTGGAGCCCGATCCGATCAACACCATTCCGGTGCTGGAAGAAGACGGCGCGCCGGGCTTTCGCCTGATCCACGAGTTCTACGAGCCCTGCCGCGCCACCGGCCTGCGCCTGATGGAGAACTTCTTCGACTTCTCGCACACGAGCTTCGTGCACAAGGGCACCTTCGGCAACCTGGTGGACGCCAAGCCGCGCAAGACCGAGATCGAGGAAACCGAGCACGGCCTGGTGCTGCGCGGCGATGTGCCGGTGCTCAACGCCGACGAGCACATTCAGCGCGTCGTGCGCGACAGCGGGCTGGAGTCGGTGCGGCACATGGTGAGCAAGTGGTACATGCCCTTCATGCGAAAGTCGCAGATCAACTACCCCAACGGCCTGATCCATTCGCTGGTGACCTCGGCCACGCCCATCGACGACGAGCGCTCCATGCTGTGCCAGTGGATCTACCGCAACGACACGGAGGCCGAAGTCAGCGCGGCCGACTGCATCGAGATGGACCGCCGCATTACCAACGAGGACATCCTGATCCTCGAAGGGCTGGACCCGGACGTGCCGCTGGCCCCCGCCAGCGCCGAGGAGGCCCACATGTACACCGACCGGCCGGGCCTGGCGATGCGCCGGCGCCTGCTGAAAATGATGGAGGCGCGCGGCGAGAAAGAGGTGCGCACGCCGCGCAACCTGGCGCGTTTCGGCATCCGTGTCGAAACCGCCTCGGCGTGAAGGGCGCTGCCATGGCCGACACCTTCGCCGCCACCGTGCCCTCCCGCTTCTGGGCCGACCTGACCAGCGAGGCCTTCTCGCGCCTGGACCGGGCCAGCGTGATCGCCGTGCTGCCCGTGGGCGCGATCGAGCAGCACGGCCCGCACCTGCCGATGTCGGTGGACACGGCCACCGTCAACGCCATGGTGGCGGCCACGCTGCCGCACCTGGGCGCGGAGCTGCCGGTGCTGTTCCTGCCCACACAGCCCATCGGCAAGAGCAACGAGCACTCGCGCTACCCGGGCACGTTGACCCTGTCCGCCCAGACGCTGATCACCTTGTGGAGCGAGATCGGCGCCTGCGTGGCCGCTGCCGGCGTGCGCAAGCTGGTGCTGTTCAACAGCCATGGCGGGCAGGAGTCCATCATGGACATCGTGGCCCGCGACCTGCGCGAGCGCCTCGGCATGCTGGTGGTGTGCGTGAACTGGTACCAGCTGGGCCTGCCCGATGGGCTGATCGGCGACGACGAGATGCGCCACGGCATCCACGCGGGTGAACTGGAGAGCTCCATCCTGCTGGAGATCCACCCCGAGTTCGTGCGCATGGACCGGGCGAAGGACTTCGCCAGCACCGACCGCGCCCTCAGCGACGGCTCGCGCTACCTGTCCTACGTGGAGGGCAAGGCGCGCGTGGCCTGGCAGACGCAGGACCTGAACCCGCAGGGCGCCTGCGGCAACGCGACACGGGCCACGGCCGAGAAAGGGCGCGCCACGCTGGACTTCGTGGGCGGCCAGTTCGCCCAGGTGCTCGAAGACGTGCACCGCGTGCCCCTGGCCTCGCTGGACAGCGCCACGGCGTGGTGAGCGACCGCTGGCTGGCGCGTGCCCGCGTGCCCGAAGCCCTGCTCGACGCGGCGGCGCGCGATGCCTTCGCGCTCGCCGCGCCGGGCCTGCGCACGGTCCACCTGCGCCTGCGCAACGGATTCGTCGATGCGCTGTCGCCAGCCCGGGTCGACGACGGCCTGCCGGTGCTGGACCTGGCCGAGGGCATCGTGAGCTCGCGCTGGGTGGACCTGCACACGCACCTGGACAAGAGCCACACGGCGAGCCGCATCGGCCGCCACCACCACACGCTGCGCGCCGCGGTGGCAGCCTCCGGCGAAGACCGCGAGCGGTGGACGGCCAAGGACATCCGGCGCCGCATGGGTTTCTCGCTGCGCAGCGCCCTCGCGCAGGGCACGCGCGCGGTGCGCACGCACATCGACTGGGTGGGGGTCGCCACGCCGCCGGCCTGGACCGTGGGCCAGGACCTGCGCCGCGAGTGGGCGGACCGCATCGAACTGCAACTGGTGTCCCTGACGCCGCTGGCCCTGTTCGCCGAGGCCGCACTGGGCGCCGCCGTGGCCGCCGTGCTGGCCGATCAGGGCGGCGTGCTGGGCGCGTCGGTGCATCCCGTGCCGGGCCAGCGCGGTCTGCTGGAGCGGGTGTTCGCGCTCGCGGTGGCGCACGACCTGGACCTGGACTTCCACGCGGACGAGCATCTGCAGAACGACATCGAGGGCCTGCGCGGCATCGCCCGCCTGACCGCGCGCCATGGCTGGCAGGGGCGGGTGACGGTGGGGCACGCCTGCGCCCTCTCGGTGGCGCCGGCCGACGAAGGCAGCGCCGTGCTGCGCGCGCTGGCCGAGGCCGGCGTGGGGCTGATCGGCCTGCCCCTGGCCAACCTGCAATTGCAGGACGGCGATGTGCCCGGCCGCACGCCGCGCCTGCGCGGCATCGCGCCGCTGCAGGAGGCGAGGGGACATGGGGTGGCTGTGAGCCTGGCCTCCGACAACGTGCAGGACGCCTTCGTGCCGATGGCCGATTTCGACCCGCTGCAGGTGCTGGCGCTCGGCGCGCTCGCGGCCCACCTGGACGACCCGCTCGTGCAGTGGGTGCACAGCATCACCACCACGCCCGCTGCCGCCATGGGCCTGGCCTGGGACGGCCGGCTGCGCGTGGGCGCGCCGGCCGATCTGGTGCTGCTGGCGGGGCGCAACAGCTTCGAGGTATGTGGCCGGCCTCAGCGCCGCGTGTTGCACCGGGGTCGTCTGCTCGACGCCGGCCTGCCCGATTTCCGGGAGCTGGACGCACCCGCGGACTGACCGGTCCGCGGGTGGTCGGTGGACTCAGGCCGTGGCCATCGCCAACGTGAGCAGGTCGCCCTTGGCGATCTTGCCGGTGGGCGTCATGGGCAGCTCGTCGATGCCCACCACCTCCATCGGCGCGAGGTCGTAGGCCACCTCGGCCTGCACCGCCGCCTTGAGCCGCTGCAGGTCCGGTTCGGCGCCGGCCTGGCAGGTGATGAAGGCGCGTGGCCGCACGCCGCCCTCGGCCGGCAGGCCGATCAGTGCCGCCTGGCGCACACCGGGCTGGCGGCAGAGGGCTTCTTCGACATCGCGTGGGAACCAGCTCACGCCGTTGACGTGCAGCAGCTCGGAACGCCGCCCGCGCATCGTGACGTGGCCATCGTGGTCGATCAGACCGATGTCGCCGGTGCGCAGCAGACCCTGGGCCGTCACCTCCTCGGTCTTGCCGGGCTTGCCCCAGTAGCCCCACATGAAGCCGCCGCGCAGCACGATCTCGCCCAGCTGACCCGGCGGCAGGCGCTGGCCGTCGGGGCCCATCATCCAGACCTCCTTGTCGGGCAGGGCGGGGCCCACGCGCATCAGCTTGCTGTCTTCCGGTTCGAGTTCGGGGTAGCCCAGCGCCATGAAGCCACCGAGTTCGCTCTGGCCGAAGCTCTCCACCAGTGGCAGGCGCAGTTCGTCGCGCCAAGCGCGCTTGAGGGTCGGTGGCACCGGTCCGCCGCCCGACAGGCCCATGCGCAGGCGGCCGGGCGCGCGGCCGCGCAGGGCGCTTTCCGTGCGCAGCTCTTCCAGCAGCGTGGGGTTGCCCACCAGGATGGTGGCTTGCGCCTGTTCGAGCGCGTCCCAGCCGGCGGCCTGGGTCCAGAACCGCATGACGTGCACGGTCGCGCCGCGCGAGAGCGCGGGCAGCAGGTTGCCCACCAGCTGGTAGGAACTGGACAGCGCGGTCGGGCCGAACGAGACGTCGTCCGCCCGCACGCGCAGGCGCTCGGCGATGCAGCGGCTGGCGCGCACCGTGGGCTCGTGGCTCAGACAGGCGCCCTTGGGTTTGCCGGTGGTGCCCGAGGTGTAGGACAGGTGGGCGATGGCGCTCTCGTCCTCGGGGTCGGGCGGGGCCGCAAAGCCCTGGGCCATCAGCTCGGGCAGGGCGTGGGCGCCGGGTTGAGCACCGTCCATGCACACCAGGTGTTCGATGCCCGGCACCTGGGCCACGGCCGCGAGCACCGCGTCGCGCATGTCGTGGGTGTAGATCAGCACGCGGGGACGGTGGTCGGCCAGGTAGTAGGTGAGATCGTCCTTGAACTTGACGTTCACCAGCGCCGCGATCGCGCCGATGCGCCATGCGCCCAGCATGGCCAGCAGGTAGTCCATGCCGTTGTGCGCGAACACCGTGACGCGGTCGCCCTTGCGCACGCCCAGGTGCGCGAGCGCGCCGGCCATGCGCTCCATTTGTGCGACGGTCTCGGCGTACGACAGGCGGGCCTGCCGGTCCACCCAGACGAAGGCGGTCTTGTCGGGGTGGCGCATCGCGCCGTCGGTGATCAACTGATGCATCAGCATGGGGTGGGTCCTTTCTGTGGGGGGG
>NZ_JBWKZH010000030.1:0-70630 GCF_059424305.1 Hydrogenophaga sp. GW456-12-10-14-TSB4
CCCCCGGCCCTTCCAGCCGCAAGCGTCGATCAGCCAGCCCGCCGCCAGCTTGATGCTGCCGTCGGCCATCGGGTAATGCACCACCTTCGGGTCGCGCGCGATGATGTCCGCGCACTGCTCCACGCTCACCGTCGGATTCTTGAAGAAACTGCCCGCGTTGCCGATCACCGCCGGATCCGGCAGCTTGGCGCGCCGGATCGCGCAGATCCAGTCGAAGATCTGCTGCGCATCCGGGCGGGCCACACCCGTTTCGTCCATCTTGCGCTCCAGGTCCGCATAGCCCAGCACCGGCTTCCAGGGCTTGGGCAGCCAGAAACGCACCCGCGTGATCAGGGCACGTCCCGCCAGGCCCAGGCCCTTCTCGCCCGCCGGCGTGTGCTTGAACACCGAGTCCCGGTAACCGAAACCGCACTGCGCCGCGTTCAGGGTGAAACGCTGCCCCGTCTGCAGGTCGATCGCGTCCAGCTCATGAAAACGGTCCTGCAGCTCCACGCCATAAGCGCCGATGTTCTGCACCGGCGAAGCGCCCACGCAACCCGGAATCAGGGCCAGGTTCTCCAGCCCCGGCCAGCCCTGCGCCAGCGTCCAGGCCACGGTCTCGTGCCAGTTCTCGCCCGCACCGGCCTCCACCAGCCAGCCCCGGGCGGATTCCTCCACCAGCCGGCGCCCGCGAATCTCCACCTTGAGCACCATCGGCTTGATGTCGCCCGTCAGCACCAGGTTGCTGCCGCCGCCCAGCACGAACGGCGGCGCCTCTCGCGTCAGCGCGGGCCATTCGGCGCCCGCCATGAGCGCAAGCAGATCCGCTTCGTCGCGCACGCGCGCCAGCCGCAGCGCGCGCGCCACGATGCCAAAACTGTTGTATGGCTGGAGCGCCACGTTGTTCTCGACTACCATCCCCGGATTGTCTCACCCACCCTCAGGATTCATCAGCCATGCCTTCTTTTGACACCGTTCTCGAAGCCGACTTCGTCGAAGTGAAAAACGCGGTGGACCAGGTGACGCGCGAGATCGGCACGCGCTTCGATTTCAAGGGCACCGGCGCCGCCATCGAGCTCAAGGAAAAAGAGAAGGAAATCATCCTGCACGGCGATGCCGATTTCCAGTTGCAGCAGATCGACGACGTGCTGCGTGGCAAGCTCACCAAGCGCGGTGTGGACGCGCGTTTCCTCGACGTCGGCAAAGTTGAAAAGGCCGGCGGCGACAAGGTCAAGCAGGTCGTCAAGGTGCGCAACGGCATCAGCACCGAAGACGGCAAGAAGATCCAGCAGGTCATCAAGGGCAGCAAGCTCAAGGTGCAGGGCGCGATCCAGGGCGACGCGGTGCGCGTGACCGGTGCCAAGCGCGACGACCTGCAGGCGGCCATGGCGCTGATCCGCAGCGAGCTCAAGGACCTGCCGCTCTCGTTCAACAATTTCCGCGATTGAGGTGAAAACCGCCCTCGCAGCGCTGGTTTTTTGCATGGCGCTGCCGGCCCTCGGCCAGCAGGTCGCGCTGTCGGGCGTGGCCGGCGGCAAAGCACTGGTGAACATCGACGGCGCCGCGCCCCAGTTCATGAGCCCGGGCCAGACCCAGCAGGGCGTGAAGCTCCTGAGCCTGCAGGGCGAGGCGGCGGTGTTCGTCATCAACGGCCAGCGCCTGACCCTGCAGGTGGGCGACGCGCCGGTCAGCCTGGGCCGGTCCTCGGCCGGCCAGGACAGCGGCGCGCAGCGCATCGTGCTCACCGCCGACGCGCAGGGCCACTTCCTGCCGACCGGCCAGATCAACGGGCGCGCCGTGCAGTTCATGGTGGACACCGGCGCGACCTCCATCGTCCTCAGCGAGTCCGACGCCAAGCGCATCAACCTGGCCTACAGCAAGGGCCGCAAGGTGCAGGTGGGCACGGCCAACGGCCACGTCGTGGGCCACCAGGTGCAACTGGACTCGGTGCGCGTGGGCAATGCGCAGGTGCACGGTGTGGCGGCCATCGTGCTGCCCCAGCCCATGCCCTACGTGCTGCTGGGCAACAGCTTTCTCACGCGCTTCCAGCTGCAGCGCAACAACGACCAGCTGACGCTGGAGCGGCGCTATTGATCAGGCCGCCTGCTGTGCGGCTGTGACCACGATCTCGATGCGCCAGGCCGGGTTGGCCAGCGCCGCCTGCACCGTCGCGCGCGGCGGCGCGGTGCCCGGCACCACCCAGGCGTCCCACACGGTGTTCATGGCCGCGATGTCGCGGATGTCGGTGAGGTAGATCTGTGCGCGCAGGATGCGCGACTTGTCGCTGCCCGCTTCCTGCAGGCGCTGCTGCACCTGCTCCAGCACGTCCTGCGTCTGACCGGCGATGTCGGTGTCGCCGCGCTCGGGCACCATGCCCGCGAGGTAGACCACGCCGTTGAACACCGCGGCCTCGCTGTAGCGCGCGGCCATGCCGATGCGGGTGATGTCGGTGCTGCTCATTTCTTCTTTGCTCCCAGTTTGCTTTCCTTGCCGGCCAGCAGGCGGTTGATGTTCTCCGAATGCCGCCAGATCAGCAGCAGGGCCATGACGGCCAGGCTCAGCACCTGCACGCCCGGCGCCTCCCACACCACCCGGTTGCCGAGCAGGAAGAAGGCCGGCGCGAACACCGCCGTGACGATGGACGCCAGCGAGGAATAACGGAAGAAGACCGCGATGATCAGCCAGGTCGCGAGCGCGGCCAGGCCCAGCCAGGGGTTGAAGCCCAGGATGACGCCGGCCGCCGTGGCCACGCCCTTGCCGCCCTGAAAACGGAAGAACACCGGGTAGAGGTGCCCGAGGAACGCCGCCAGGCCCACCAGGGCCACCGTGCCGTCGCCCAGGCCGTAGGCCTCCCCCCACCACTTCACGGCCACCACCGGCAGCCAGCCCTTGAAGGCGTCCAGCAGCAGCGTGACGATGGCCGCCGCCTTGTTGCCCGAGCGCAGCACGTTGGTGGCGCCGGGGTTCTTGCTGCCGTAGGTGCGCGGGTCGTTCAGTCCCATGAGGCGGCTCACCAGCACGGCGAAGGACAGCGAGCCGATCAGGTAGGCGGCCAGCGTGGCCAGCAAGGGGTAGGTCATGAAGGGAGCTCCTCGTTCTTGTCGGACCGCTTCGCGGCGGTCGTGGGGCTGGTTATTCTGCCAGCGCGCAGTTCACCGGCCTGGCGCCCAGGGGACCAGCGAGCACCGCGGGGTCGATGCCGACGAGAAAGCCGCGCCGTCCGCCGTTGATCCAGATCTTCGGCAGCGCCAGCACCGTGGCTTCCACCCACACCGGCATGTCGCGCTTGAGGCCGAACGGCGAGGTGCCGCCCACGAAGTAACCGCTGTGGCGGTTGGCCACCTCGGGCTTGCAGGGCTCGACCGACTTGGCGCCGATCTGCCGCGCCAGGTTCTTGGTGGAGACGGTGCGGTTGCCGTGCATCAGCACCGCCAGCGGCTTGGCCGCCTCGTCCTGCATGATCAGGGTCTTGACCACCGCGAAGGGGTCGAACCCGAGCACTTGCGCGCTGTGCTGCGCACCGCCGTGCTCCAGGTACTCGTAGGGGTGCTCGGTGAACGCCACGCCATGCGCCTTGAGCCAGGCGGTGGCGGGCGTCTCACTCACGTGCGATTTCTTCGCCAAGCTTCACCTCATTGAGCGGGGTCGCGGTTCTCCCAACGGATGGCGTCGATCGCAGCCAGCAGCTCGGGTGAGAGCTTCGTGTCCCAGGCGTCCAGGCACTCGTCGAGCTGGGCCAACGTGGTCACGCCGATGATGGTGCTGGCCACGCGCCGGTTGGTGTAGCAGAAGGCCAGCGCGAGCTGCGAGGGCGTGAGGCCGTGTTTGCGCGCCAGCGCGTTGTAGCGGCGCGCGGTGTCCAGCGCCTCGGGGCGGCCCCAGCGTTGCTTGCGCATCGATTCGTAGATCGCCATGCGGCCGGCGTTGCCCACCAGGCCGGTCTCGTCGTACTTGCCGCTCAGCAGGCCGAAACCCAGCGGCGAATACGCCAGCAGCGACACGTCCAGGCGGTGGCAGGTTTCGTCGAGCCCGTTCTCGTAGCTCCGGTTGATCAGGCAGTACGGGTTCTGCACCGTGGCCACGCGCGGCAGGCCGTGCTGCTCGGCCAGGCGCACGAACTCGTGCACGCCGTACGGGGTTTCATTGGACAGGCCGACGGCCTTGACCTTGCCGGCCTTCACCAGCTCGGCCAGGGCCTCGAGCTGCTCCAGCACCGAAGGCGCCGGCTTGTCCTTGGCCGGGTCGAAATAGATCGCGCCGAAGGCCGGCACGTTGCGCGCTGGCCAGTGGATCTGGTAGAGGTCGATCACCTCGGTCTGCAGGCGGCGCAGGCTGGCTTCGCAGGCTTCGATGATGCCTGCCTTGCTCATCTCCGGCCGCAGCCAGGGCATGCCGCGCGCCGGCCCGGCCACCTTGGTCGCCAGCACCAGCCTGTCGCGCACGCCCGGCCGCCTGGCGAACCAGTTGCCCAGGATGGTTTCCGTCGACCCGCTGGTTTCGGCGCGCGCGGGCACCGAGTACATCTCGGCCGCGTCCAGGAACGTGACCTCGCGCTCCAGCGCACGGTCCAGGATGCGGTGCGCGGTCGCCTCGTCCACCTGCTCGCCAAACGTCATGGTGCCCAGGCAGATCGGGGGCACGGTCAGCGCGCTGGTGCCCAGTGAAACTTTTTTCATGCAAGTATTTGTAAATAGGAACAGGAGGAAGGTTTCGTTGCAAACCCGCAGGGGTATAAGTTTAGGGTGCGTTGCACGTTTCAGCTGCCCATCAACAAACAGTGGAGAAAAACCATGTCCAACTTCAACATCCGACTCACCCGAGGCCTGACGGTCACCACCCTCGCCGCCGCACTGGCCCTGGCCGGCTGCGCCAACATGAGCGAAACACAGCAAGGCACGGCCAAGGGCGCCGGCATCGGCGCGGTCGCCGGGGCGCTGCTGGGTGCCGCCACGGGCGGGTCGAAGGGCGCGGCCACGGGCGCGGTGCTCGGTGCGGGTGCCGGTGCGGTGGGCGGCTATGTCTGGTCCAACAAGATGCAGGAGCAGAAGAAGCAGATGGAAGCCGCCACGGCGGGCACCGGCATCGGGGTGAGCCAGACCACCGACAACCGCCTCAAGCTCGACGTGCCGGCCGACGCCGGCTTCGCCACCGGCCGCTCCACCGTGAGCCCCACGCTGCAGCGCGTGCTGGGCCAGTTTGCCGGCACGCTCAACGCCAACCCGGTGACCGCCGTGGCCATCGTGGGCCACACCGACAGCACCGGCAGCGACTCGGTGAACAACCCGCTGTCGTTCGACCGCGCCAACGCCACGCGCGACTACCTGGTCTCGCGCGGCGTCGCCGCAAGCCGCATCGCCACCGACGGCCAGGGCTCGCGCCAGCCGGTCGCCGACAACGGCACGCCCCAAGGCCGCGCCGCCAACCGCCGCGTCGAAATCTACGTGGCCGAACCCGCACAAACCGCAGCGCGCTAAGTCGGAGCGAGGCAGCCCCAACCAGTGACACCGAGGAACCGGCTTTGCCGGGCCTCTGGTGTCGCCCCCCTTCAGGGGGGTCGCGCGAAGCGCGGCAGGGGGTGCTTCAAAGTTTCGCCATGATGTGCCGCGCGACCGTGTAATCCTCCAGCGCGTACATCGACATGTCCTTGCCGTAGCCGCTGGCCTTCATGCCGCCGTGCGGCATTTCATTGGCCAGCATGAAGTGGGTGTTGATCCAGGTGCAGCCGTATTGCAGCTTGCGCGCCACGCGCAGCGCGCGCGACACGTCCTGCGTCCACACCGATGAAGCCAGGCCGTACTCGGAATCGTTGGCCCAGGTCACGGCCTCCTCGGGGTCGGTGAAGCGCGTCACCGACACCACCGGGCCGAACACCTCGCGGCGCACGATCTCATCGTCCTGCCGCGCCCCCGCGATCACCGTGGGTTCGTAGAAGAAGCCCCCGCCCGGGCGTATCTTGCCGCCGGCCGTGATTTCCATGTGGCCCAGCATCTGCGCGCGCTCCACGAAGCTGGCGACGCGGTCGCGCTGGCGGTCGGTGATCAGCGGGCCCAGCTCCACGCCCGCCTCGTCCTGCGTGCCCATCTGGATGGTCTTGACCGCGCTGCTGAGGTCGGCCACCAGCCGGTCGTACACCTTGGCGCCCGCGTAGAGCCGGCAGGCCGCCGTGCAGTCCTGCCCCGCGTTGTAGTAGCCGAAGGTGCGGATGCCTTCCACCACCGCGTCGATGTCGGCGTCGTCGAACACCAGCACCGGCGCCTTGCCGCCCAGCTCCAGGTGCGTGCGCTTGAGCGTGCCGGTGGCGGCCTGCAGGATCTTGCGGCCGGTGGACACATCGCCGGTGAGAGAGACCATGCGCACCAGCGGGTGCTCCACCAGCGGCTGGCCCACGCTGGGCCCCCGGCCGCAGACCACGTTGAACACGCCCTTGGGCAGGATCTCGGCCACCACGCGCGCGAGCATCAGCGTGGTCAGCGGCGTCTGCTCGCTGGGCTTGAGCACCACGGTGTTGCCGGCCGCCAGCGCGGGCGCGCATTTCCAGGCGGCCATCATCAGCGGGTAGTTCCAGGGCGCGATCGAGCCCACCACGCCGATGGGGTCGCGCCGGATCATGCTGGTGTGGCCCGGCAGGTACTCGCCCGCCACCGAGCCCGTCATGCAGCGCGCCGCGCCCGCGAAGAAGCGGAAGCAGTCGACGATGGCGGGAATCTCGTCCTCCAGCGCGCGCAGATACGGCTTGCCGCAGTTGAGCGATTCCAGCCGCGCGAACTGTTCGGCGCGCTGTTCGATCGCATCGGCCACCTTGAGCAGCAGGCGCGAACGCTCCATGGGCGTGGTCTCGCTCCAGCTGTCGAACGCGCGGCTGGCCCCCAGCACCGCCTTGTGGATCTGCTCGTACGAGGCCTCGGGCACCTGCGCGATCACGTCGCCCGTGGCCGGGTTCAGCACGCGCTCGCGCTCGCCCTCGCCGGCCACGAACTGGCCGTCGATGAACAGCTCGGTCGATATCGGGACTTGGAAATCGGGGGTCTTGCCCATGGTGGTCTCCGTCGGGGTGGAAGGGGTTCGGGCTCAGCGCCCGTTGGGTTGTTCGTCGGCGCGCGTGAGGACATACGCGGCCAGGATGGGAATGAAGGTGAGCGCGATGATGACCACCGCCACCACGTTGGTGACGGGCCGCTGGCGCGGGCGGATCAGCTCCTGCAGCATCCAGATCGGCAGCGTGGTCTGCTGGCCGGCGGTGAAAGTGGTGACGATGACCTCATCAAAGCTCAGCGCAAACGCCAGCAGGCCGCCGGCCAGCAGGGCCGAGCCGAGCTGCGGCAGGATCACGTAGCGGATCGTCTGGAAGCTGTCGGCGCCCAGGTCCATCGAGGCCTCGATCAGCGAAGGGCTGGTGCGTCGCAGCCGCGCGACCGCGTTGTTGTAGACCACCACCACGCAGAAGGTGGCGTGGCCGACCACGATGGTCCAGAAGCTGAACGGGATCTCCATCGTGTGGTACGCGGTGCGCAGCGCGATGCCGGTGATGATGCCGGGCAGCGCGATCGGCAGAATCAGCAGCAGCGAGATCGCGTCGCGGCCGAAAAATCGGGTGCGCGCCAGGCCGGCCGCCGCCAGCGTGCCCAGCACCATGGCCAGCGCGGTGGCGATCAGCGCAACGCGGAACGACAGGCCGATGGCGGCCCACACGTCCTCGCGCGCCCAGGCCGCGGCGAACCACTGCGTGGTGAGACCGGGCGGCGGGAACACGTAGCTTTTGTCTTCGGCGCTGAAGGCGTAGAGGATGATGAGCGCCAGCGGGATGTGCAGGAACAGCACGCCGGCCCAAGTCGCGGCCTTCAGGCCCCAGCCGGCTCTGGACGGGTCAGAGCGCATCGAAAGCCCCCAGGCGTTTGGCGATCCACAGGTAGACGCCGATCACCACGATGGGCACCAGCGAGAACGCAGCCGCAAAAGGCACATTGCCCGCCACACCCTGCTGGCGGTACACCACCTGACCGATGAACAGCGTGGAGTCGCCGATCACCTGCGGAATGATGTAGTCGCCCAGCGTGAGCGAGAAGGTGAAGATGGAGCCGGCCGCGATGCCCGGCATGGCGAGCGGAAAGATCACCCTCCAGAACGTGGTGCCGCTGCGCGCGCCGAGGTCGCTGGAGGCTTCGAGCAGCGAGCCCGGGATGCGCTCGATGGCGGCCTGGATCGGCAGGATCATGAAGGGCAGCCACATGTAGACGAACACGATGAACGTGCCCAGGCGCGAGAACGAGAGCGAGTTGCCGCCGATGCCGGGTGTGGACAGCACGAGATCGAGCAGCCAGGTCATGTGCACCTCGGCCAGCACCCAGGAGATCGCGCCCTCCTTGGCCAGCAGCAGCTTCCACGCATAGAGCCGCACCAGGTAGCTGGACCACAGCGGCAGCATGACCGCGATGTAGAGCAGCGCCTTCTGCGGGCCGCGCGCGTATCGCGCCATGTAGTAGGCGATGGGGAAGGCGATCAGCCCGCAGGCCAGCGTGACGCTGACCGCCATGGCCACGGTGCGCAGCACCACGTCCACGTTGGCGGGGTCGGTCATCTCGCGGAAGTTCTGCAGCGTGAAGCGCGAGCGGTCCACCACGCCGGAGAACTCGTCCAGCGCGAAGAAGCTGTTGGCCAGCAGCGCGAACAGCGAGCCCAGGTAGATCACGCCGAACCACAGCAGCGGCGGTCCGAGCAGCGCGGCCATCAGCAGGCCGCGGCGGGTGTAGAGCAGGTCGGAAAGCCGGCGCAGCGCGCCGCCGCGCGGCATCGGCGGTGGGGAGGCGGACAAGGCCAGGCTCATGGCGCCGCGCCTGGCTGCAACGGGTGCACCGCGTCGGCCTGCCAGTGCAGGTGCACCGTGTCACCGGGCGTGGGCAGTTCGGGGTTCAGCTCGGGGCTGAGGTCCACCGACACGGCCTCGCCGCCCCAGTCCACCCGCACGCGCGAGAACGAGCCGAAGTACTGCGCGTCGATCACCGCGCCGCTCAGGCGCGCCTGCGAAGACGCGCCCAGGCGGATGCGCTCGGGCCGCAGCATGACGCTGTCCACGCCCGCGATCTCGCGCGCCCGCGCGCCGTCGAACACATTGGCCGCGCCCACGAACTCGGCCACGAAGCGCGTGGCCGGCTGGTTGTAGATCGCCTGCGGCGCACCCACCTGCTCCAGCCGGCCGTTGCTGAACACGCCGATGCGATCGCTCATGGACAGCGCCTCGTGCTGGTCGTGCGTGATGAAGAGAAAGGTGATGCCCAGCTGCCGCTGCAATGCTTTCAGCTCGGTCTGCATCTGCTCGCGCAGCTTGAGGTCGAGCGCACCCAGCGGCTCGTCGAGCAGCAGCACCTGCGGCTGGTTGATCAGCGCGCGCGCCAGCGCCACGCGCTGGCGCTGCCCGCCCGAGAGCTGGCCGGGGCGGCGCGCGCCCACGCCCGAGAGCCGCACCAGGTCCAGCATCTGCTCGGCGCGCGCGTGCCGCGCCGACTTGTCAACGCCCTGCACCATCAGGCCGTAGGCCACGTTGTCGCGGATGTTCATGTGCGGGAACAGCGCGTAGTCCTGGAACACCGTGTTCACCGGCCGCGCGTACGGCGGCAGGTGCGACACGTCCTGCCCACCGATGAGGATGCGGCCCGAGGTCGGCAGCGTGAAGCCGCCGATCATGCGCAGGCAGGTCGTCTTGCCCGAGCCCGAGGGCCCGAGCAGGGTGAAGAACTCCCCGCCTTCGATGGTGAGGTCCACGCGGTCGACCGCGCGCACGGCCTGCGCGCCGCTGCCGAACACGCAGGAGACGGCTTCCAGGGTGACAGCGACCGTCATGGGATCAGCGACCTCCGAGGACCGCGATGTAATCCGACACCCACTTGTGGTACGGCACGCAGTTGTTGTTCTGCGTCGTGCACTTGCTCGTCGGCGTCTTCCAGAACGAGATCTTCTCGAAGCTGTTGTAGCCCTGGTTGGCGCAGCCCTGGTCGCCCAGCAGCTTGTTGCCCTTGCAGGCCGCCGGCACCGAGGGCACCGAGCCGAACCAGGCCGCGAGGTCGCCCTGCAGCTTGGTGTTGAGCGAGTGCTCCATCCACATATAGGCGCAGTTGGGGTGCTTGGCGTCGGCGTGCAGCATGGTGGTGTCGGCCCAGCCGGTGGCGCCTTCGGCGGGCACCACGGTGGCCACGGGGCGGTTCTTGCTCTTGAGGATGTTGGCCATGAACTGCCAGCTGCTGGAGGCCACCACGCCTTCGTTGGTGAAGTCGTCGATCTGCACAAAGGCGTCGTGCCAGTACTTGCCCACCAGCTTGCGCTGGC
Source organism: Hydrogenophaga sp. GW456-12-10-14-TSB4 (assembly GCF_059424305.1). NCBI lineage: Bacteria > Pseudomonadati > Pseudomonadota > Betaproteobacteria > Burkholderiales > Comamonadaceae > Hydrogenophaga > Hydrogenophaga sp. GW456-12-10-14-TSB4. Next base: position 10,297 of record NZ_JBWKZH010000030.1, read on the forward strand.
CGCGCAGCAGGTCCAGCGCGGCCTTGTACTGCGCCTCGTTGAGTTCGTAGGGGTCCTTGATGCCCAGGGCCGGGTTCTTCTTCATCAGGTAGAGCGCGGCGTCGGCGATGTAGATCGGGCCGTCGAAGGCCTGCACGCGGCCCTTGTTGCTCTTGCCGTCGGGCAGCGTGGTTTCCTCGAACACCACGTTCCAGCTGGTGGGTGGCTTGTCCTTGAAGACGGTGGTGTTGTACATGAGCACGTTCCAGCCCCACTGGTAGGGCGTGCCGTAGTGCGTGTTGTTCACGTAGTGCCAGGGCGCCTTCTGCAGGCGCGGGTCCACGGTCTTGTAGCTGGGGATCAGATCCACGTTGACGGGCTGCACGCGCTTGCCGGCGATCAGGCGCATGGAGGCGTCGCCCGAGGCGGTGACGAGGTCGAAGCCGCCTTCGTTCATGAGCGCGACCATTTCGTCGGAGGTGCCGGCGGTCTTCACGTTGACCTTGCAACTGGTCTTCTTCTCGAAGTCGGTGACCCAGTCGAAGTTCTTGTCGGTCTGGCCGCGTTCGATGTAGCCCGCCCAGGCCACGATGTCGACCTGGCCTTCGCCTTTGCCCAGTTTCTTGAGGGCCGATTGCGCCTGCGCGGCGGGGGCCAGGGTGGCCAGGGTGAGGGCCGTCGTCAGCAGACCCGCGACGGTGCGGGCGAGAGGGCGTTGTGCGAGTTTCATGGATCGATCACCTATGGGTTGATAGCGGTTTCAGAAACGCAGCCCACCGCCCGGCGGGCCGACTGCAGCGCATCGTAGGAAGGCCGGCCCGGCTTTCAAAATTCAATATTGCTGCGGTAAGCTATCTCGAAAATAGAGAGCAAGGGTTTACCCATATCTTTTTTGCACCGCAACAGGGCAGCTCCCTGGCGTGGTGCGCACCAGCATGAACCGGCACATCACGCTCAAGCAGTTCCGCTACTTCCTGGCGGTGGCCGAATCGGACTCCGTGGCCGCGGCCTCGCGCATGCTGAACATCGCGCAGTCGGCGATCACCAAGAGCGTGCTGGAGCTGGAGGACGGCCTGGGGCTGGTGTTGTTCGAGCGCAGCCCCAAGGGGATGCGGCTGACGCCGGAGGGGCACCGGTTTCTGGTGAAGGCGCGGCGGGTGATCGGCGCGGTGGCGGATGCCACGCGGGGTGTGCACCAGGGGGCGACGCCGTTGGCCGGTTCGCTCACGATCGGGGTGACGAGTCTGGTGGCGGGGTATTACCTGTCGGAGGTGTTCGCGCGGTTCCGGCGCACGTGTCCGGGGGTGGATCTGCAGGTGGTGGAGGATGCGCCGCCCTTTCTGGAGCACCTGTTGATCAACGGCGAGCTGGACATCGCGATCATGGTGAGCAATGCACTGGGTGAGCCGCAGGCCTTGGTGGCAGAGACGCTGACGCGTTCACCGAACCGGGTGTGGATGGCGGCGGACCACCCGCTGGCGTCGCAGGCGGAGGTGGGGCTGGCGGAGTGTGCACAGCACGATCTGGTGGTGTTGCAGGCGGACCGCATCGAGCTGCTGATGCGCAGTGTGTGGGCGCGCCATCAGCTCAAGCCGCGCACGGTGTTGCGCACGTCGTCTCTGGAGGCGGTGCGCTCTCTGGTGGGGGTGGGGGCCGGGCTGGCGGTGCTGCCAGATTTTCTGTACCGGCCTTGGACACTGGATGCGGAGCATGTGGAGGTGCGGACCTTGCGCGATGCCGTGCCGACTGTGGATGTGGGACTGGTGTGGCGGCGGGGGTCCCAGCCCCGGGCGGAGGTGCTGGAGTTCATCGAGGTGGCCCGGGATCAGTCTCGGTCTCGGCGGCCTTTGGCTTAGTGCTTTTCTTGCCTGGACCTCGCGCTGACGGCTGGCGTGGTCCGCGTTCTCCGGCGCTGCTCGCGGACGACTGCCCGGGTCCGCCAACATCACTTCGTCAACACCACCCCCTCACTCACCCTCTGTGGCAACCGCGAATCGGCGCCTGCGCCCGCGAACCCCACCATCCGTCGAGAGGGCGAGCGATTCAATCAAAAGTTGAATCTGGACTTCCCTTTTGCGCACCCACCCGCACCAGCGGCCCCGCACAAACGCAGGCTAAAGAGAAGCTCGCGCCCGCTCCTCCTCCAGCAACCGCAAAACCCGCCGCTGCACCTTCCCCGTGGTCGTCATGGGCAGCGCGTCGATGAACTCGATCTCCTTGGGGTACTCGTAAGGCGCCAACATCCCCTTCACGTGCAGCTGCAGCGCCTTCACCAGCGCATCGTCCCCGGAGCAGCCCGGGGCCAGCACCACAAAGGCCTTCACCACCGCCCCCCGCTCGGCATCCGGCTTCGGCACGACGGCCGCGTTCGCCACCGAAGCGTGCTTCACCAGACAGTTCTCGATCTCGCTCGGCCCGATGCGGTAACCCGCCGCCTTGAACACGTCGTCCGCCCGCCCCTGGTACCAGAGATAGCCGTCGGCATCGCGCGTCGCCAGATCGCCCGTGCGGCACCAGCTGTCTGCCGGGTCGCCCGTGTACTTCGCGCGCGTCGCGCCCTCGTTCTTCCAGTAGCCCAGAAAAAACACCGGGTCGGGATCGCCATGCCCATCCAGCCGGTGCACCGCCACATCCCCCGGCACCCCCACCGGGCATTCCTGGCCCTCGTCGTCCAGCACCGCCACCCGGTGCCCCGGGTAAGCCTTGCCCATGCTGCCCGGCTTCGCTGGCCACAACGGCGCGCAATTGCCCACGATGTAGTTGATCTCGGTCTGGCCGAACATCTCGTTCACCGTCACCCCCAGCTGATCGCGGCACCACGCGAACACCGCATCCCCCACCGCCTCGCCCGCGCTCATCAGTGCCTGCAGCTTCAACCGGTAACGCGGCCGCACCACCGGCACCGACTTCATCATCGCCTTCAACGCCGTGGGAAACAGGAAGCTGTGGGTCACCCCATGCCGCTGCATCAGCTCGAACGCCAGCTCGGGCGCAAAGCGCCCGCTGTAGCCCACGATGGGCCGGCCGAAGTACAGCGTGGGCAACAAGGCGTCCATCAGGCCGCCGGTCCAGGCCCAGTCGGCCGGCGACCAGAACACCGCTTTCGACACCACCGAGGCATCGAACGGGTCGAACCCGAACCAGTTCTGGCTGCACACGAAACCGCTCAGGTTGCCGATCAGCGCGCGGTGCGGGATCAAGGCACCTTTGGGGTTGCCGGTCGTGCCGCTGGTGTAGATCAGCACCGCGGCCTCGTCGGCATAGGTGTTCACGGGCGCGAAGTCCGTGGGCTCCTGCGCCAGCAGCTCGGTCCAGTCGAGGTCGGCGCGCATGCCCTCGGGCGTGCCGTCGCCATCGAGCCCGATCACCGCGCGCAGCAAGGGGCAGCGCTCGCGCACGCCCAGCAGCGCGGGCAGCGAAGGCTGGTCGCAGATCGCGACCACGGCCTCGCTGTCGTGCAGGCGGTACTCCAGCGCGTCGGGGCCGAACAGCTGCGACAGCGGCATGCCCACCGCGCCCAGCTGCAAGACCGCCATGTAGGCCACCGCGGTCTCGAAGCGCTGCGGCAGCACGATGGCCACGCGGTCGCCGCGCTGCACGCCCAGCGCGGCCAGGGCGTTGGACAGGCGGTTGGCCTGCTCCAGCAGCTCCATGTAGCGGTGGTGGCGCGGTTCGCGGCCCGGCGCGCAGGCGATCACCGCCGTGCGCAAGGCGGTGGCCGGCCGCTCGGCCCAGCGCCGCATGCAGACATCGGCGATGTTGAAATGCGTCGGCACCTGCCAGCCGAAGCGCCGGTGCAGGGGGTCGTAGAGGTCTTTCGCGGACTGGGGGAACTTGTCTCTGGCTTGACTCGATCGCATGGCCGGTCTCCGTCTCGTTCTCTATGATCGATCGAATGTACCAAGCCCTGAAACCATCCCGCACCGAGTTCGTCCCGGTGCGCCACCTCAACTACCACGTGCGCCAGTGGGGCCAGCCCGATGCCGCGCAAGCGCCCCTGGTGCTGGTGCACGGCTGGATGGACGTGTCCGCCTCCTGGCAATTCGTGGTGGACGCGATGCGCAGCGATCGCTGGATCATCGCGCCCGACTGGCGCGGCTTCGGCCTCACCAAGGCCGATGGCCCCGCACCCGACAACTACTGGTTCCCCGACTACCTCGCCGACCTCGACATCCTGCTCGACCACTTCGCCGGCGAGCGCGCGGTGGACCTGGTGGGTCACAGCATGGGCGGCAACATCGCCATGATGTACAGCGGGGTGCGCCCCCAGCGCATCCGCCGGCTCGTGAACCTCGAAGGCTTCGGCATGCCCGAGACGCGGGCCGCGCAGGCGCCCGGGCGCTTTGCGCAATGGATCGACGAGGTCAAGGCCCTGCACCGGGGTGAGAACGGCCTGAAGGCCTACGACTCGGTCGACGGCGTGGCGCAGCGCCTGATGAAGACCAACCCGCGCCTGCCGCGCGACAAGGCCGACTGGCTGGCGCGCCAATGGGCCGCGCAAAACGCCGACGGCGGCTGGGAGATCCTGGGCGACGCGGCCCACAAGGTGATCAGCGCGAACCTCTACCGGCTCGACGAGGCCCTGGAGCTCTACCGCCGCATCGGCGCGCCCGTGCTCTCGGTGACCGCCAGCGACGACAGCCTGAGTCAGTGGTGGAAGGGCAAATTCACCCTGGCGCAGTACCACGAGCGCCTGCAGGCCGTGCCCCGGCTGCGCAGCGCCGAGGTGCCCGATGCCGGGCACATGATGCACCACGACCAGCCGGAGGAACTGGCGCGCCTGATCGAGGATTTCCTCCAATCCCCGGACTGATGTACGGATTGTTGCAGTCGCAACGCCGGTGGCGTGCATACTTGTGCACTATGGTTCACACCTCGCCCACGACCCACGCCCGCCTCAACCTCACACGCCCTCTGGCTGCCTTCGCCCTGCTGGCGGCGCTGTCCACACCGGCCCAGGCGATCGACTGGACGCTGTGCCCCGGCATCGACGATCCGGTGGCGAAAGGCGCCACCGAACCGCGCTACGAGGCCTTTTTCTCCCCCTACACGCACCACTGGTCTCACGATCCGGAACACAAGCCCGTGTTCGCCTTCAGCCTGAGCCGCCTGCTGCCGAACGACCGCAGTTGCGGCATCAGCCTGTTCCGCAACTCCTTCGGCCAGCCTTCGGCCTACGCCTTCGTGGGCAAACAATGGCCCGGCCTGCTGCCCAGCCAGCCCAAGGTGTATGTGTCGGTGACGGCCGGCATCCTCTACGGCTACGTCGGTCAATACAAGGACAAGGTGCCCTTGAACGTGGGCGGTTTTTCACCCGCCGTGGTCCCGGCGATCGGTTACCAGCTTTCGCCCTCGTCGTCCCTCGAAGTGCAGGTCCTGGGTACCGCCGCCTTCATGGTCGGGGCCAAGTGGCGCTTCTGACACCGGGCACCGCCTGCAGGCCCCGGCTCTCCCGTGAGAAAATCGCCGTCTTTACCTACAGACAGCAGGAAAACGTCCCATGGAAGCCGAACGCAGCAACGCCATCCGAAGCCAGCTCGAAGACCTGACCACCCGGGTGGTCGAGCTCCGGAGGTATCTTTGACTACGATGCCAAGGCATCGAAGCTGAAGGAAGTCGAGTCCGCGCTCGAAGACCCGACGGTCTGGAACGACCCCAAGCGCGCCCAGGACCTGGGCCGCGAGAAAAAATCCCTGGAAGACGTGGTGCTGGTGCTCGACCGCCTCACCGGCGAGCTCAACGACAACACCGAGCTGTTCGAGATGTCGAGCGAAGACGGTGACACCGCCGGCCTGCTCACCATCGAAGGCGAAGCCGCCAAGCTGGCCGCCGAGGTGGAGAAGCTCGAGTTCCGCCGCATGTTCAACAACCCGGCCGATCCGTTGAACTGTTTCGTGGACATCCAGGCCGGCGCGGGCGGCACCGAGGCCTGCGACTGGGCCAGCATGCTGCTGCGCCAGTACCTCAAGTACGCCGAGCGCAAGGGCTTCAAGACCACCATCGAGGACGAGACCGAGGGCGACACCGCCGGCATCAAGAGCGCGACCATCAAGGTCGAGGGCGAGTACGCCTTTGGCCTTCTGCGCACCGAAACCGGCGTGCACCGCCTGGTGCGCAAGAGCCCGTTCGATTCCTCGGGCGGGCGCCACACCTCGTTCGCGTCCATCTTCGTCTACCCCGAGGTGGACGACTCGATCGAGATCGACATCAACCCGGCCGACGTGCGCACCGACACCTTCCGCGCCTCGGGCGCGGGCGGCCAGCACATCAACAAGACCGATTCGGCCGTGCGCCTCACGCACATCCCCACCGGCATCGTGGTGCAATGCCAGGACGGCCGCAGCCAGCACAGCAACCGCGACGTGGCGTGGAAACGCCTGCGCTCGCGCCTGTACGACCACGAACTTCGCAAACGCCAGGAAGAGCAGCAGAAGCTCGAAGACACGAAGACCGACGTGGGCTGGGGCCACCAGATCCGCTCGTACGTGCTGGACAACAGCCGCATCAAGGACCTGCGCACCAACGTCGAGATCTCCGCCACCCAGAAGGTGCTGGACGGCGACCTCGACCCCTTCATCGAAGCGTCACTCAAACAGGGAGTTTGATCCATGAGCTCATTGCGTGAAGGCCCCGCCACGGTGGTCCGCCGCGAGGACTACGCCGCCCCGGCCTACTGGATCGACACCGTCGATCTCAGTTTCGACCTGGACCCGGCCAAGACCCGCGTGCTCAACCGCATGCGCGTGCGCCGCAACCCGGACGTGCCGGCACAGGCCCTGCGCCTGGACGGCGAAGACCTCAGCGTCGCCCGGGTGCTGGTCAACGGCGCGGGCTGCTCCTTCAAGATCGAAGGCAGCCAGCTGGTGCTGGAGAGCCTGCCCGAGGGCAGCGAGGCCTTCGACCTGGAGATTTTCACGATCTGCGTGCCCGAGAAGAACACGCAGCTCATGGGCCTCTACGTGAGCCAGGGCACCTTCTTCACGCAATGCGAAGCCGAGGGCTTCCGCCGCATCACCTACTTCCTGGACCGCCCCGACGTGATGGCCAGCTACACCGTGACGCTGCGCGCCGACAAGGCGAAGTACCCGGTGCTGCTGTCCAACGGCAACCTGGTGGAAGAAGGCACCCTGCAAGGACCCGGCAATGAGGGCCGCCACTTCGCCAAGTGGGTCGATCCGCACAAGAAGCCGTGCTATCTGTTCGCCCTGGTCGCCGGCCAGCTGGTGGCGCGCGAGCAGCGCATCACCTCGCGCAGCGGCGGCAAGCACCTGCTGCAGGTCTATGTGCGCCCGGGCGACATGGACAAGACCGAGCACGCGATGAACTCGCTGATCGCCAGCGTGGCCTGGGACGAGGCCCGCTTCGGCCTGCCGCTCGACCTGGAGCGCTTCATGATCGTCGCCACCAGCGACTTCAACATGGGCGCGATGGAGAACAAGGGCCTCAACATCTTCAACACCAAGTACGTGCTGGCCAACGCCGCCACGGCCACCGACACCGATTTCGCCAACATCGAATCGGTGGTGGGCCACGAGTACTTTCACAACTGGACCGGCAACCGCGTCACCTGCCGCGACTGGTTCCAGCTCAGCCTCAAGGAAGGCCTCACCGTCTTCCGCGACCAGGAATTCAGCATGGACCTGTGCGCCGAACCCTCGGCGCGCGCGGTCAAGCGCATCGAGGACGTGCGCGTGCTGCGCACCGCGCAGTTCCCCGAGGACGCCGGCCCCATGGCCCACCCGGTGCGGCCCGACAGCTACGCCGAGATCAACAACTTCTACACCGTCACCGTCTACGAAAAAGGCGCCGAGGTGGTGCGCATGATGCAGACCCTGGTTGGCCGCGAAGGCTTCGCCAGGGGCATGAAGCTGTACTTCGAGCGGCACGACGGCCAGGCCGTCACCTGCGACGACTTCGCCCAGGCCATCGCCGACGCCAACCCCGAGAGCGACCTGCACCACCTGCTGCCCCAGTTCAAGCGCTGGTACAGCCAGGCCGGCACGCCGCACGTGCGCGCCGAGGGCGTGTACGACGCCGTCGCACGCAGCTACACGCTCACGCTGTCGCAAAGCTGCATGCCCACGCCGGGCCAGGCCGCCAAGGACCCGTTCGTGATCCCGGTCTCGCTCGGCCTGCTCAGCCCTGAAGGCCAGCAGTTGCCCCTGCAACTGGCGCACTGGACGCAGCCCGAGGCCGGCAGCCGCACCTTCGTGCTCACCCAGGCCAGCGAGAGCTTCACCTTCGTGAACCTGGACAGCGCGCCCGTGCCCTCGCTGCTGCGCGGCTTTTCCGCGCCGGTGGTGCTGGAATGCCACTACACCGACGCGCAGCTGCTCACCCTGCTCGCGTCCGACCCCGACCCGTTCAACCGCTGGGAAGCCGGCCAGCGCCTGGCCCTGCGCCGCGCGCTCATGGCCATCCTGGCCGAAGGCCCGGCGTCCACCGCCCCGCTGGACGGCGCCTTTCTCGGTGCCATGCGCGACGTGCTGCGCCACCAGCACCTGGACGCCGCGTTCAAGGAACTGGTGCTCACGCTGCCGAGCGAAACCTACATCGCCGAACAGCTCGCCGAGGTCGACCCGCAGCGCGTGCACGCGGTGCGCGAAGCCATGCGCGAGCAGCTCGCCACCGCCCTGCAGGACGACTGGGCCTGGGCCTTCGAGCACCACAAGGACAACGGCGCCTACCGCCCCGACCCGGTCAGCACCGGCCGCCGCGCGCTCGCCGGCCTGTCGCTCACCATGCTCTGCCTGGCCGCGCGCCACCACGGCGACGCCGTCTGGCCGGGCAAGGCCTACCAGCACTTCAAGGACGCCGGCAACATGACCGACCGCTTCAACGCGCTGTCGGCCCTGGTCGTGAGCGAGCACGCGCTCGCCCGCGATGCGCTCGCCCGCTTCCACGCCCTGTTCCGCGACGAGGCCCTGGTGCTCGACAAGTGGTTCGCCCTGCAGGCCGGTGCGCCCGACCGCAACGGCAATGTGCTGCCGGCGGTGCGCAAGCTCATGGCCCACCCGGACTTCAACCTCAAGAACCCCAACCGCGCGCGCAGCGTGATCTTCAGCTACTGCAGCGCCAACCCGGGCGCCTTCCACCGCGCCGATGCGGCGGGCTACCTGTTCTGGAGCGAGCGCGTGGTCGAACTCGACGCCTTCAACCCGCAGGTCGCCGCCCGCCTGGCGCGCGCGCTCGACCGCTGGAAGAAACTTGCCGAGCCCTACCGCAGCGCGGCGCGCGAGGCCATCGCCCGCGTGGCCGCCAAGCCCGACCTGAGCAACGACGTGCGCGAAGTAGTAACCCGCGCCCTCGCCGACTGAAACGGAAATCCTTCATGACCCAACGCATCTCCCTCACCCGCTACCTCGTCGAACAACAGCGCGTCGACGGCCACATCCCCTCCCAGCTCCGCCTGCTGCTCGAAGTCGTGGCGCGCGCCTGCAAGAGCATCAGCCAGGCCGTGAACAAGGGCGACCTGGGCGGCGTGCTCGGTGCGGCGTCCACCGAGAACGTGCAGGGCGAAGTGCAGAAAAAGCTCGACATCATCGCCAACGAGGTGCTGATCGAGGCCAACGAATGGGGCGGTCACCTCGCGGCCATGGCCAGCGAGGAAATGGACAGCATCTACGTGGTGCCCAACCGCTACCCCCAGGGCGAGTACCTGCTGCTGTTCGATCCCCTGGACGGCTCCAGCAACATCGATGTGAACGTGAGCATCGGCACCATCTTCAGCGTGCTCAAGAAGCCCGACGGCAGCGCCGGCGTGAGCGAGCAGGACTTCCTGCAGAGCGGCGCCCACCAGGTGGCCGCCGGCTACTGCGTGTACGGCCCGCAGACCACGCTGGTGCTCACCGTGGGTGACGGCGTGGCCATGTTCACGCTCGACCGGGAGCAGGGCTCCTTCGTGCTGACCCAGGAAAACGTGAAGATCCCGGCCGACACCAAGGAATTCGCCATCAACATGAGCAACATGCGCCACTGGGACGCCCCGGTGAAGCGCTATGTGGACGAATGCCTGGCCGGCCAGGAAGGCCCGCGCGGCAAGGACTTCAACATGCGCTGGATCGCCAGCATGGTGGCCGACGTGCACCGCATCCTCACGCGCGGCGGCATCTTCATGTACCCCTGGGACAAGCGCGAGCCAAACAAGCCAGGCAAGCTGCGCCTGATGTACGAGGCCAACCCCATGAGCTGGCTGGTCGAACAGGCCGGCGGCGCCGCCACCAACGGCCGCGAGCGCATCCTCGATATCAAGCCCGGCAAACTGCACGAACGCGTCAGCGTGATCCTGGGCTCGAAGAACGAAGTCGAGCGCGTCACGGCCTACCACCGGGAAGCCTGATCCACATCGGGCTATAATGTGAGACGTTGCCGGTGTAGCTCAGTCGGTAGAGCAGCTCATTCGTAATGAGAAGGTCGGGTGTTCGATTCATCTCTCCGGCACCAACAAACGCTGAAAAGCCCGCCATGAAGTTCATGGCGGGCTTTTTCTTTGGGCGGCATCGGGCCGCCGGCGCCTTCACTCGGCCTTGAGGCCGGAGCTTTGCACCACGCGGGCCATCAACTCGCGGTCGGCCAGGAAGAGCTTGTTGAACTCGGGCGGCGTCATGGCATGGGTCAGCACGCCCTGGGTGGCCAGGCGCTGTTTGACGGCATCCTGGGCCAGCACCTTGGTCACCGCCGCGTTGATCTGCTCGACCGTGGCCTTGGGCGTGTTCGCCGGCGCCAGCAGGCCGAACCAGGACTCGAAGATGTAGGACGGCAGACCGGCCTCGGCCACGGTGGGGACGTTGGGCAGCAGCGCCGACCGCTTGGACGAGGTGACCCCGATGATGCGAAGCCCCGCGTTCTGCACATAGGGACCGATGCCGGCGTTGGGCACGATCAGGGCCTGCACCCGGCCGGTGCTCACCTCGTTGGCGGCTTCCTGTGTGGACTTGAAGGGCACGTGCACGAGGTCGGCGTCCGCCACGTTGAGCAGGTAGGCCATCGCGAGGTGGGTGGAGCTGCCAATGCCGGCCGAGGCGTAGTTGAACTCGCCCGGCTTGGACTTGGCCAGCGCGATGAATTCCTTGAGGTTCTTCGCCGGCAGCGCCGCGCTGATCATGAGCACGTAGCTCTGCGTACCGATGTTGGCGACGGGCACGAAGTCCTTCACCGGCTCGTAGGTCGGCTTGGCCGCCAGTTGCGCCGTGACGAAATGGCTGGACGCGGCCATGAGCAGGGTTCGCCCGTCGGGCTCCGCACGGGCAACCGCCGTGGTGCCGATGGCACCGCCCGCGCCGCCCCGGCTGTCGACGATGACGGTGCGCTGAAGCTCGGTGCCCAGTTCGGTGTAGAAGGTGCGCGCCAGCGCCTCGCGCGCGCCGCCGGCGGCAAAGGGCACGATGATGCGCGTGACATGCGCCTGTGCCGATGCAACGCCGGACGCCGCGCTGGCCAGGGCGGCCAGGGCAAGGGCCATGAGGGTTCTCTTGTTCATGCGGTGGTCTCCGTGAGATCGGGCTGGAATACCGCTTCCAGTGCCCGGGTGGTGTCGTCAAAGAGCTCGTCGACCGACAGCGGCCGGGCAAGCAGGTGCTGCTGCTGCGCGTATTGGAGCAACAGGGCGAGGGAGGCCCGGTTCGGCGCCAGCCCGAAAGGCGTGAGGTCGAAGCCCCCGACGCGCGGTTCGGCGGCGATGCGCTTGCCTTCGCAGAGCAGGCGCCAGACCTCGCGCACGATGTCCGGGCGCTCGCGCGCCATGTCGGCATCGAGCGCGACCATGTGGTTGATGGACACCGCGCCATGGCGCAGCGACCAGTCGTGCGCGGCCTGCCTGGGGTGGGGGATCACGGGCTGCAGGCGCGGGTCGTCCGGCAGGCCGGTGCCGATGATGGCGGCGTCGAGCTCGCCGTCGTACAGGCGATCGAGCAGCGGCTTGTCGCCCTGCGCGCGCTCCATGCCGGACGGGTCGGCGAAACCATTCAGGTGCGCGTTCTCGAACGTCACCCAGCGCACCGCCTCCAGCTCCACGCCATGCTCGTTCTGCAGAATGCCCCGAACCCAGGTCACGGTGGTCTGGCCGACGGAGCGGATGCCCACGCGCTTGCCGGCCAGCGTGTCCGGCGTCAACGGCGCGCTGCGCTCGGCGTTGTAGACCAGGCACTGGTGCTGGTGGCGACCGGCCCCGATGACCGCCGGCATGAGCACCAGCGGTCGACCGGCGGCGCGTGCCTGGAAGAAGGTGGTCAGCGCGATTTCGGCCACCGCGAACTCACGGGTGTTGACCACGCGCGGAAACACGCGGTTGGAGACCTTGGCATCGCAGATGTCGAGCTCGAACAGCGGGGACCGGACGGTCCCTTCGCGCACGGCGCGGGTGCCGGGGTAGTTGCCGAGCAGGGTCGGCAGGCGAAGTGTCATGGCGGTGCCTCCTGGCTTCAAGCGGTGGCGGCCGCGGCGCGCGCGAGCTCGGGGTACAGGCGCCGCGCGGTGCCGCCCAGAATGGCCGCCTGCTCGGCGGCCGGGAGCGCGGCCAGCGCCTGGCGCACGCCGTTCAGCAACGCCGGCAAGGGACCGTCGGAGGCGGGGAAGTTGGAGCCCCAGGCAATCCGGTCGGCACCGAACACCTCCACCGCACGGCGGATGAACGCCTGCGGGGTGGAAGCGCCGGCGGCGGATTCGCGCACGTTGTGCGTGGTGTACTTGAGGAACAGGTTGGGAAAACGCGCCAGCGCAAACAGAGCCTGGGCCTTGGCATAAGGCACGCCGCCGTCCAGTTCGGGGCGCGCGAAATGGTCGAGCACCACCCGGGCCTGTGGAAACCGTTCCAGCAGCGCCACCAGCTGGGGCAGCCCATGGGCGCGCAGTTGCACGGCCACCGGCAGGCCGCGCGACACCGCGTATTCCCACGCGGGGAAGGCCCGCGGGTCGTCCAGCCGCGCGCCGTCGTGGCTCGTGGTGTGGCCAGCGATGAAGACGCGCAAGCCGTCGAGGCCGGCGTCCACCCAGCGCGCAATGGCCTGCGGTGCGTCGGGCGCCAGCATGTCCACCGAGAACACACCGGAGAACCGGTCCGGATGCGCGGCCACCGCCTCGGCCACATAGCGGTTGTCGTGGCCGTAGCAGGTGGAGGCCTGCACCAGCACGGCCTGCGCGATGCCGGCCTCGTCCATCGCGCGCAGCAGTTGCGTGTAGGTGACGGGGCGCTCGCGCGACCAGCCGGATTGTTCGCCCGTGAGCGGCGATAGGGGGTGGCGATCGGGCTCGTCGCTGATCACGTGCGGATGGATGTCGATGATGTCCGGTTTCATGGCTTGCACTTCCTTGTCTCGGTGGGTGCGGCCATCATGCGACGGCATCCATAAGCACACAAGACAGAAATATCGGCTTTATCATTAGCAGATACTTATGGCAAAGTCGAACGCCCATGACCGAGATCGACCGATTCTTCCGCGCGCAGTTGAAGCCGCGCCACCTGCAATTGCTGGTCGCGCTGGACGACCTTCGCAACCTCGGCAAAGTGGCGCTGAGCCTGCATGTGTCGCAGCCTGCGGTGTCGCTGGCGCTGGGTGAACTCGAGCGCGGCCTGGGGGTGCGCCTGTTCGAGCGCACGGCCCGGGGCGTCCACCCCACGATCTATGGCGAATGCATGATCCGCCAGGCGCGCAGCATGCTCAGCGGCCTGGCGCAGACGCGCGATGAACTGCGCGCGCTCATGTCCGGCGCGTCCGGTCGCTGCAGCGTGGGGGCGCTGCCGGCCATGACGCCCGCGCTGGTCCCCAGGGCACTGGCCTTGCTCAAGCAGCAGTCGCCCACCACGACGGTGGCCCTGCACGAAGGGCCGATGGACGTGCTCCTGCCCGCACTGCGGCGAGGCGGGCTCGACTTCATCGTCGGCCGCCTGCGCAGCGAGGCACTGGTCGACGACGGGCTCACGGAAAAGGCCCTGTTCGATGGCTCCAGCGCCCTGGTGGTGCGCGCGGGCCACCCGCTGGCGCGTCGGCGGCGCGTCGATTGGACGACGCTGGCGGACTTTGCCTGGATCCTGCCCCCTGTGGGCTCCCTGCCCCGCGAGCCGCTGGAGATCGCCTTTCACGAACATGGCGTGGGCCTGCCCGGCAACACGGTGGAAACGCTGTCCACCCACGTGATCCTGGCCTACCTGCAATCGACCGATGCCATCGGCGTGCTCTCGCGCATCGCAGCCCAGCACTACATCGGGCTCGGGCTGCTGGCCGTGTTGCCGCTCGAACTGCCCCCTCTGTTGCGCCCCATCGGACTCACCTGGCGGCGTGGTGCGGCGCTGTCGCCTGCGGCGCAACAGTTCATGCGCGCGATCGAGGTGTCCAGCGAGCAGCTCGCGCAGCCTCGGGCGCGCCGCGGGCGGGCACCGGGCCAGTCAGGGGGCTGAAGGCCGCCCGCCCGATCTCATTCCACCCGGATGTTGTTGGCTTTGGCGATCTTGCCCCACTTGTCGTATTCGGCGCACGAGACCTTGGCGAAATCCTCCACCGAGGTGCCCATGGCGACGAGCCCCAGGCCTTCGAGCTTCTTCTGCACATCGGGCGTGTGCAGGATCTTCACCAGCTCGGTGTTGAAGCGGCCGATGATGTCCTTGGGCGTGCCCGCGGGCACGTAGAAGCCCTGCCAGCCGTCGCCGTCGTAGCCGGGCAGGGCCTCGCTCACGGCCGGCACATCGGGCAAGGCCGAGCTGCGCTTGGGGCTGGTGACGGCCAGCGCGCGCACCTTGCCCGAGCGCACCAGCGGCACGGCGGTGGAGCGCGTGCTGGAGCCCGCGACGCCCTTCGACCCCGCCACGGCGCAGCACACCTTCCGACTGATCGTCATCGACTACATCGACCTGCTGGTGATGCCTTCGGTGGTGCGCCGGCTGCGCGAGGAAGCGCCGGGCGCGAAGATCCATGTGCTGCAGACCAACCCCAAGCACTTCGGCAAAAATGTGACCATCGGGCTCGACCTGGCCCAGATCTACAACGTGCAGATCGACACCGCGCTGCGGCCACACGGCGTGAGCCGCAACGTGCACATGATCAAGCCCAGCTTCCTGGCCCTGCCGTTCGTGCTGGAGACTTCCGACATGGTGGCCTGCGTGCCGGTCCGGCTGGCCCGTCGCATGACGCAGATGGCGCGCATCGACATGTTCGACATCCCGCTGGAGCTACCGCTGTTCGACGTGCGCATGCTGTGGCACCCGCGCACGCAGCACGCTCCGGCCAACGAGTGGCTGCGCCGCGTGGTGGTGGAGTGCGCGCAAGCGGTGGGCCGCTGAGTGCGTGCGCGCTCAGCTGAAGCGGGCCGGCGAAAACGGCCGCACGTCCACGCGCGGCGTCGCGCCCGTCATCATCGCGGCCAGCAGTTCACCGGTCACCGGGCCCAGGGTGAAGCCCTGGTGCCCGTGCCCGAAGGCGCACCACAGGCCGGGCACCGAGGGCACGGCGCCGAACACGGGCTTCATGTCGGGCATGCAGGGGCGCGTGCCCATCCAGGGCTCGGGTTCCACGCGCTCGCCGAGCGGGAAGCTCTGGCGCGCGATCTTTTCGGCCGCGTCGATCTGGCCGGTCGTGCGCGGTGCGTCGACGCTCGCCAGTTCGGCGCCGGTGGTGAGCCGCAGGCCGTCCTTCATGGGCGCGACCACGTAGCCGTATTCGGCATCGATGACGGTGCTGTTCAAGGTCTTGCCTGGCAGGCGGGCGTAGTGCAGGTGGTAGCCGCGCTTGGGGATCATGGGCGCCGAGTAGCCGAAGCGGGAGGTGAGCTCCAGGCTCCACGGGCCCAGCGCCACGACCACCTGTTTCGCCGTCAGCGTGCGCCCGTCGGCGGTGTCCACCTGCCAGCCCTCCGGACCGTTGCGGCGCAGCGTCATGGCGTCGCCCAGGTGCAGCGCGCCGCCGCGTTGCTCGAACAGGCGCGCATAGGCCTGCACCAGGTCGCCCGGGCTGCGGATGGCCACCGGGTCGGTCCAGCGCACGGCGCCGGCAAATTCGCCCACCAGCGCGGGCTCTTCGCGCGCCACGTCCGCGCCGCTGAGCTTGAGGTGGTGCACACCGGCCTGGGCGCGCTCGTCGGCCACCTGGAAGAAGTCGTGCAGCTCGCGCTCGCTGCGGTAGAGCATGAGGTAGCCCTGGCCGGCCACGAGGTCATCGGCGCCCGCGTCGCGCATCAGCTGCGTGTGCGTGTCCAGCGAGAGCGCGATCAGGGTCTCGTACTCGCGGGAGATCTGGCGGTAGGCATCGGGCGCGGAGTTCCGGTAGTAGGCCCACAGCGGACCGAGCATGCGCAGGGCATCGCTGGCCTGGTAACGCACATCGACGCGCCGGTTGGTCGCCCCCGACATCAGGAAGCCGAGGTCTCGCGGCAAGGCATAGGGCGCGATGGCCTCGCGCTGGATGATGCCGGCGTTGCCGTAGGAGGTTTCGAGCCCGGGTGCGCGCCGGTCGAGCAAGGCGACGGACTGGCCGCGGGCCTGCAGGTGCAGCGCGCAGCCCACGCCCACCATGCCCGCGCCGAGAACGATGATGTCGTGTGTCATGGTTCAGAGGATTCTAGTTGCTACCATTTTCATGGCAGGGTGATGACAGACCGAGGCCACCGCGGGGCCATGTGTTGTATCTCGGGGCAAACCCTGTTGCGGGCGCCCGATGTCACAGAGTTTTCGTGGCGCTTCGATGAAATACGAAGGACTTCCTGCAATGGTGCGGGAAGCAAGGGACCTTCACGGGTCCTGTGCAATTTCATCGGAGCAACCACATGAAGAAGAGCCTCGTCGCTCTGGCCGTCCTGGCCACCACGGGCGCCGCCATGGCGCAGTCCAACGTCACCCTGTACGGCCGCATCGACTCCTCGATCGGTTCCAACAAGGTCAACGGCGTGAGCAGCACGCAGATGTTCAGCGGCAACCTGTCCTCCACCCGCTGGGGCCTGCGCGGCAGCGAAGACCTGGGCGGTGGCCTCAAGGCGATCTTCGGTCTGGAGCAAGGTTTTGACAGCAGCGCCGGCACGCAAGCCGCCGGCAGCGCGTTCGATCGCCAGTCCATCGTCGGCCTGAGCGGCGGCTTCGGCACGGTCAAGCTCGGCCGTCACGACACCTCGTTCGACGACATCCGCGACCTGAGCGTCAGCAGCAACCTCTGGGACTCGGAGTTCACCCCGACCAAGATCGCCTACACCGCCGGTGTGGCCGACTACTCGAGCCGCGGCAGCAACCAGATCCGCTACGAATCGCCCTCCTTCGGCGGCTTCAGCCTCGGCGCCAGCTACGCGCTCGACGAAGACGCGACCGTGAAGGCCGACACCACCGCGTTCAACCTGCGCTACCGCGCCGGCAACCTGGACGTGGGTGTGGGCTACCAGGACCAGAAGGCCAACAACCGCGAGTACACCACCGTCGCCGGTGCGTACAACTTCGGCGTGGCCCGCCTGTCGGCCGGCTACAACCGCGCTGAAATCAAGAACGGCGCCAAGGCCAACGGCTACACCGTCGGCGTGAACGTGCCGGTGGGCAACCTGGACTTCTCGGTGGGCTATGCCTACAGCAAGGCCGAGAGCGTCGCTGGCGCCACCACCGCCAAGGGTTCCGCGCTGTCGGCCGGCGTGACCTACGCCTTCTCCAAGCGCACCCGCGTGTACGGTGCCTACCTCGACGGCGACGTGGAAAACGGCGCCGGCGTGACCACGACCGACCGCCGCATGTACTCGGTGGGCGTGCGCCACGACTTCTGAGCTTGCGCTCCGGCGATCGTCCTGACACACGATCGCCGTCATCCCGCTTTCGTTACTTCCTACTCTTCATGGGTTTGATGCCCTCCACCCGGTTGCGGGTGGAGGGCTTTTTGCCTTGCGTCGCCGCGGATCAGGCCGCGATGCCAGGGTTGCCGTCCATGCCGACGATGCGCGGGGTGTTGATCTTCACGCCCTTGATGACTTTCTTGTCGCGCAGGTAGCCCGAGACCACGTCCCAGATCGGCTCGCCCTTGGCGCCTTCCTGCACCGAGGCCCAGCCCGCGACCTTGTAGGTCTTGTTCGCTTCGATCGGCTTGCCCTTGAGCGTCATGTTGTTGATGCGCTGGCCCATCGCCGCCTTGGGCGAGACGGTGTACTGCATGCCGCCCACGCGCACCATGTCGCCGCCCTGCTGGTAGTAGGGGTCGGGGTTGAAGATGTTGTCGGCCACATCCTCGAGGATGGTCTTGATCTGCTCGCCGGTGAACTCGTTGAGCGTGGTGGCCGGGTAGGTCATGGCCATCTGGTCCATCATGCGCTCGTAGGTGATGGTGTCACCCGGCAACAGCGAGGTGCCCCAGCGCACGCCCGGCGAGAAGGCCATGTCGGCGCCCTTGTTCTGCATCAGCGCGTCGCAGATCACCTGGTCCCACGAGCCGTTGAAGTTGCCGCGGCGGTACAGCAGCTCTTCGGTGACGGCGAGCTTCTCGTCGAGCTTGTCCTTGAAGGGCGCACGCACCTTGTCGATGAAGGCCTGCATCTCGGCGTCGGCCGGCAGCAGGTTGGAGAACACGGGCATCAGCTTGTAGCGGAAGTCCTGCACCTTGCCGCCGCGCACGTCGAAGTCGAGCACGCCGACGAACTTGCTGTTGGAGCCGGCGTTGGTCACCAGCGTCTGGCCGCCGCCGTTCTTCACGATGGTGGGCGCGGGCATGCCGTCGTGCGTGTGACCGCCGAGGATGGCGTCCACGCCGCGCACGCGCGAGGCCATCTTGATGTCCACGTCCATGCCGTTGTGCGAGAGCACCACGACGACCTGCGCGCCCTTGGCGCGCACCTCGTCCACCATCTTCTGCATGTGCTCGTCCTGGATGCCGAAGGTCCAGTCGGGCACCATGTAGCGCGGGTTGGCGATGGGGGTGTAGGGGAAGGCCTGGCCGATCACGGCCACCTGCACGCCGTTCATCTCGCGCAGCGCGTAGGGCTTGAACACGAGGTCCTCGAAGTCGGTGGTCTTGACGTTCTGCGCGAGGAATTCCATGTTCCCCTTGAAGTCCTTCTCCACAATCTCCTGCACGCGCTTGGCGCCGAAGGTGAACTCCCAATGGGGCGTCATCATGTTCACGCCCAGCAGCTTGCAGGCGTCGACCATGTCCTGGCCGTTGGTCCACAGCGAGGTGGCCGAGCCCTGCCAGGTGTCGCCGCCGTCGAGCAGCAGCGCGTGCGGGCGGCTGGCCCGCAGCTGCTTGATCAGCGTGGCCATGTGCGCGAAGCCGCCGACCTTGCCGTAGGTCTTCGCGGCCTGGCTGAAGTTGAGGTACGAGAACGCGTGCGCGCTCGCGGTGCCGGGCTTGATGTTGAAGTGCCTGAGCAGCTTCTCGCCCACGATGTGCGGTGCGCGGCCCACGGCGTCGGCCACGCCGAGGTTCACGCTGGGTTCGCGGAAGTGGATCGGCTGCAGCTGGGCGTGGCAGTCGGTGAAGTGCAGGAAGCTCACGTTGCCGAAGGTCGGCACCTCGTACAGCTTTTCAGCCGCGCCGGGCGCGGCGGCCAGCACATCGCGGTGGTTCAGGGCCATGCCCGTGGCGCTGGCCACGGCAAGCACCTGCATGAATTCACGGCGACTGAAACTCATTTCGTTCCTTGATGAATAACTGATGACTGATATTTGAGCGAAATTTTTTTGAAGGGCCCCGGCTGCGCTGCGCAGCCGGGGCCCGTTTGCTCACTTGTTGACGGGCGAGGCCGGGTCGAGCAGCAGGGCCATCACGTCCTTGAGCTGCTTCTCGTTGAGGATGGCCATGTGGCCCACGCGCGGCATCTGCGAGCAGGCGTTGTAGGCGCGCGAGTTCCAGAGCTTGCCCCAGGTGTACTCCACGATGGCCTTGCCGCCGGCGCTGTTCGGGTCGGTGACGCCGCGCAGCTTGCCGTAGTTGTACAGGCTCGGGCCCAGGGTGCCGAAGGAGATCTCTTCCTTGCTGATCTGGTGGCAGTTGTAGCAGTTGCCGCCGTTGGGGTCGCCGGCCTTGTCGGTCCAGGTCATGCCGCGGCCGCTCTGGGCGATCTTCTCGCCCTCTTTCCAGTCGCCGAGGAACTTGCCGTCGCTGGGCCACTTCACGGTTTTCATGTTGGCCGCTTCGATGGCCTTGGCGACAGTCGGGTCGATGGTCTTGCCGGCCACGTCGGCGGCCGCGCATTCGCGGTTGGCGTCGTCCTGCACCAGGCGGTCGACCTTGGCGATGCCGCGGTCCTGGAAGGAGTTCTTGATGATGTCGGCGGTGGCCTTGTCGTACTCGGCCGCCGAGGGCGACACGGTGCACGCGGAGAGCGCGAGGGCCGCCACGGGCAGCAGGGCAAATGCAAGTTTCTTGTTCATGT
This sequence comes from Hydrogenophaga sp. GW456-12-10-14-TSB4, assembly GCF_059424305.1. Taxonomy (NCBI): domain Bacteria; kingdom Pseudomonadati; phylum Pseudomonadota; class Betaproteobacteria; order Burkholderiales; family Comamonadaceae; genus Hydrogenophaga; species Hydrogenophaga sp. GW456-12-10-14-TSB4. The sequence continues at coordinate 30,595 of NZ_JBWKZH010000030.1, forward strand.
TCGGTGTCTCCGGTTCAGCGCTTGATGGCGGGCACGATGGACTCGGCGGTCTTGGCGTTCACGCCCATGTAGACACCGAGTGCAATGGTCGCGTCGCTGCCGAACTTGGGCTCGGGGAAGCGCTGCTGGCGGAAACAGTCGTTCAGGCGCAGCTGCATGCCCCACATCTGCGAGTTGGACACGCGGTAGGCCGGCCAGGCGGCGAAGCCGATGCCGTCGCCCGGGTTCTTGGTGAGGTTGGGCAGGTCCTGCAGGCGGATGCGCTTGTCGCTCTCGCCGTGGCAGGAGGCGCACGAGAAGTCGTGCGTGCCGCCGCGCGTGAAGAACATGCGCTTGCCGGCTTCGTACATCAGCTTTTCCTGCGCGTGCGATTGCGGCAGGTTGAAGCGCATGCCCTTGGAGGCGGTCGCCACGTAGGTGGCCAGCGCCGTCACGTTGGCCATCTCGCCACGGCCGAACGGCGTCTTGGCGATCTCGGCGCCGTTGAAGCCCTGCAGGGTTTCCATGCAGGTGATCAGGCGGGTCTCCAGGTCCTGCACGCGGCCGGTGTCCTTGAAGAAGCGCGGCATCTCGACGAAGGCGCCCTTGATGACGCCGGGGCCCTTGCCCAGGTCGCACTGCTCCAGCGATGCGTTTTTCGGACCCCGTTTCTGTTTCCAGAGTTCTTCACCCTTCATCTCGAACAGTTCGGCGGGGTTGCCGTCCTGCAGCATCTCCCGGTACTTCGCGATGCCTTCGGCGGTCGCGTCCTGGGCGTGCGCGGCGCCCAGTCCGGCCGACAGGGCCGCCACAGCCAGCAGGCGACGGGAAAGGTGGTGTTTCATGGGGTCTCCTCGTTATCGTGGTGAGAAATCAAAAAACGGCCAGGCGGTGAAGGCTGGCCGTTTGTGCCTGCGCGGTGCTCAGGCGATGGTGGCTTCGTCGGTCCGCGTGTCGCCCTTGGTATCGACCCACTTCACCGTGACCTTGTCGCCCTTGGCGGCGCCCTTGAACTTGAACGACAGGAACGGGTTCTGCGCCACCGAGCCGGTGAACAGCGAGCTCAGCACGACCTTGCCGTTGTGCGTGGCTTCCACTTCCTTGATGAAGTGGGCGGGAATGAGGGCACCGGCCGCGTCGCGGCGCGTGCCCGGCTCCATGACGTGGGACATGAGGATGCGAACGGTGGTTTCGTCACCGGCGAGAGCGGCGCGGATGCGCATCGGATCGGCCATGATGGACTCCTGGGTATCTGTGAAAGGTTGGCTTGAAAGGACGTCGGGTTCGGGGGGCGATCAGCCGCCGCAACCGCCCAGCGTGACCTTGGTTTCCTTGGTGGCCGAGTAGAGCTTGCCGTCGGCCTTGACCACGGCGATCACGTTGCTGCTCTGGCCCATCTTCAGGCGGGTCTGCACGTCGGCGGCGGTGCCGGCCGGGATGATGAAGCCAGCCGACAGCGGCATCGGGTTCTTCTCGACGATCAGGTAGATCTCGGTGGTGTTGGGCAGCTTGCTGGTGGCGCCCACGGGCACCACGGCGCCGTTTTCGGCGATGTCCGGTGCGACCACTGTGACCTGGTCGCTGTTGGCGGGCGTGCCACCCACGGCCTTGAGCGCCTCGGCCAGGGTCTTCACCTCGAAGCCGGCGCGGTCCACGGCGGCCTGGGCCTGGCTCTGGGTGATGAGGCCCAGCGACACGAGCGTGGCGAACGCCCCGGTGGTCTTGAGGGCGACTCGGCGTGAGTTGTTCATGGGGAGCTCCTGGTGAAAATGGAAAAAAATGGGTCGAAGTTTACTTGTCGGGGGCGCCGGCGAGGATCCAGCCGGCCAGCAGTTTGAGCTCGTCGTCCTTCAGGCTCGGCTGCGGGGGCATGGGCACCGGGCCGTAGGTCCCCGAACCGCCGGACTTGATGCGCGCCGCCACGGCGTCGAGCGCATTCGCCTGTCCCTTGTGCTTGGCGGCCACGTCCTTGAAGGCCGGGCCCACCAGCTTCTTGTCCACCGCGTGGCAGGCCATGCAGGCGCTCTTGGTCGCCAGTGCCTTGGCGGCAACGGCGTCCTGGGCGTGGGCACCCGCGCTCCACAGCGCGCCGGATGCTGCCAGGCACAGCAGGATCGATTTCATGGACATAGCGTAAGGTCTCCTTGTCGTGGGGGGAATGGGGTTTACGAGTAAATGCAAATATTTAGAAGCATACCTTTCGGTGCCGAAAGGCCGCTGCCCGAACGGCCAATGGCCCTCACTTGGCACCGCTGGCGATCCAGCGCGCGATCGAGCGGGCGTCGGCTTCGCTGAGCTGGGGTTGCGGGGGCATGGGCACGGCGCCGTACACGCCCGAGCTGCCGCCCTGGATCTTGCCCGTCAGGTAGGCCTCCAGATCGGCCTTGCCCTTGTGCTTGGCCAGGATCTCGGTGAAGCCCGGGCCCACGATCTTGTTCGTCATGCCGTGGCAGGCGGTGCAGCTGTTGGCACCGAGCAGGGCCTTGGGGTCCTTCACCGCCGGCGCAGCCGCGACCACCACGGCGGCGGGCGCGGGCCCGCTGCCCACCGGGCCCTTGGGCGGCGGCTTGGTGGTGTCGGCGCCGCGCACCGGGCCGATCACGCGGTTCTGCTCCTGGATGTTGCCGTGCGCGTCGCGCGCGAAGTCCGGCAGCGAGGAGCGGATCGTCGACTCCACCGGACAGTCCTTCATGCAGGCCACGTTCTTCACGTCGCCCTTGCCTTCGAGCTTCCAAAGCGGCTCGTGGAACACCATGCCGTTGCGGTTGGGCATGCGCTTCTGCACCTCGGCGATGTTCTGGTCGCTCAGCGTGAAGTCGGCCGGCACCACCTCGGCCAGGCTCAGCAGGTAGGCCGTGACAGCGTAGACCTCGTCGGTCTTGAGCGTCTTGGGCGCGTTCCAGGGCATGGCGCGGTTGATGTAGTCCCACAGCGTGGAGAGCGTGGCCACCTTCATCATGGTGGTCTTCTGCGGGAAGATGCTGCCGGGCTCGAGGTTCTTCACCCGGCCGCGCTCGATGTCGGCCTTGGTGGTGCCACCCACGATGGGGGTGAACACCTCGTTCGATTCGCCGAAGCTGCCGTGGCAGGACGCGCACTGCGCCTCCCACACCTGCTCGCCCAGCGCGACGCTGCCGGCGCCCTTGGGCAGGCCCTTGAAGTCGGGGCGCACGTCGATGTCCCAGGCCTTCACTTCGGCCTGGGTCGCGTCGCGGCCCAGCTCGTGCCAGGGCTTGCCCTGCGCCAGCGCGGTGCCGGCCGCGAGCGCGGCGGCCAGGAGGATCGTGGTTTTCAGGAACGGCTTCATCAGAACACCTGCACGTTGGAGACTTCACCGTTTTCGGCGACCCGCCATGACTGGATGGCGTTCTGGTGGTAGATCGAGCGCGTGCCACGCACGGCACGCAACTGGTTGATCTTGGGTTGCACGTAGCCGGTGCTGTCGATCGCGCGGCTCTGCAGCACGGCGGGCTTGCCGTCCCAGACCCAGTCGATGTTGAAGCGCGTCAGCGCCTTGGGCAGCAACGGGCCTTCCAGCCGCGCGGTGCGCCAGTTGCGCCCGCCGTCGGTGCTCACGTCCACCCGCTTGATCGCGCCCCGGCCCGACCAGGCCAGGCCGGTCACGTTGTAGTAACCCTTGTCCAGCAGCGTCTGGCTGCCCGAGGGCGTGGTGATCACGCTCTTGCACTCCTGGATGCCGGTGTACTGGCGGTGCGTGCCGTCGGGCATGTGGTCGATGTAGTGCACCGCCTCGTCCTTGGTGGCCCACTTCTGATCCCCCACTTCCAGGCGGCGCAGGTACTTCACCCAGCTCACACCCTGAATGCCCGGCACCACCAGGCGCAGCGGGTAGCCGTTCTCGGGGCGCAGCATCTCGCCGTTCATGGCCCAGGCCACGAGGCAGTCGTCCATCGCGCGGTCGATGTCGATGGTGCGCGTCATCGACGAACCGTCGGCGCCTTCGGCCAGCACGTACTTGCCGTTCTTCTTGTCGTAGCCGCACATCTCCAGCAGCGTGGAGAGCAGCACGCCGGTGAACTCGGAGCAGCTCACCATGCCGTGCGTGTACTGCACCGAGGGCAGCGCCACGTTGCCCCACTCCGGCGCGGAGTTGGCGCCGCATTCGATGAAGTGGATGCGCGAAACGCTGGGCAGGCGCATCAGGTCGTCCATGGTGAAGACGCGCTCGCGCTTGACCAGGCCGTTGACCATCAGGCGGTGCTGGGAGGGATCGATGTCCCACCAGCCTTGGTGGTGGCGCTCGAAGTGCAGGCCGCTGGGCGTGATGATGCCGAACAGGCCTTGCAGCGGCGTGAAGCTCACCGAGGCCTGGGGCACGCGCGTGAGGCCCGGACTCTGGCGGCGCTGCAGGTTGCCTTCCCATTTGCTGGGCAGGCCGTAGCCCAGCGTGGCCACGGGCTGGCCCAGGCCGGTGCTGTGCGCGGGCAGCTTGAGGATGGCTTCTTCGCCTTCGGCCGCCAGGGTGCGCGTGGAGGCAGCGGCGCTGGTCACGGCGCCTGCGCCCATGGCAAGGGCCTTGCCCATGAAGCTGCGGCGGGCCTTGCGCGCCTGCTCCAGCTTCTCGGTGCTCAGGTGGTTTTCCGGGGCGGGCAGAACGCGCCCGATGACGTCACTCAGGTCTTTGGACACGGTGGGATTTCCTTGTGGGGTGGGCGATGGCCTGTCGCCTTGGGATGGGGAACTATATGAGTGATTGCTGATATTCGGATTAGTGTAAACCCGTATTCGACACAGCAAGAACCGATCGTGTGCGCCCGCTTTCCTATGTGGGCCATCCGCAGGTGCTTCCTAGAATGAATTTCGATGGTTTTACCGTCGAAATCACATCAATTAAGGAGCTGGAGACATGAAATACCGCGCACGCGCGCTGCTGGTCCCGCGGGGTTGTGCCTCGGCGCCGGCAGCACCACCGCAGCGGCCAATCGATCAACCTGAGGCGGTGCCCCAACCCAAAGTGGCGGCGCGCTATCGCTTTTTGCTGCACCCCGCCGTGGCGGTTCACCCGCGCGAATCGAGCCGCTGCCGGCGCGCGAGCTGCGGGAAGAAGCGGCGCCAGAGCAAGGCCAGCAGGCAGGTCGCCGAGCCGCCCAGCACCACCGCGGCCACCGGCCCCACCAGCGTGGCCGCCGCCCCCGACTGGAACTCGCCGAGCTGGTTGCTCGCGCCGATGAACACCGAGTTGACCGCGCTCACCCGTCCGCGCATCTCGTCGGGCGTCTCCAGCTGCACCAGGGTCTGGCGGATCACCACGCTGACCATGTCGGCCGCGCCGTTGACCATCAGCGCCAGCATGGAAAGCCAGAACAGCTTGGACAACCCGAAGGTGATGGTGGCCAGGCCGAACACTGCCACCGAGAGCAGCAGCTTGAAGCCCACGCGCGTGGACGGCGGGTTGCGCATCAGGTAGAGCGACATCGCCAGCGCGCCCACCGCCGGGGCGGCGCGCAGCCAGCCCAGCATGCCGGGGCCGCCCTCCAGGATCTCGCGCGCGTAGATCGGCAGCAGGGCGATCGCGCCGCCGAACAGCACGGCAAACAGGTCGAGCAGGATCGCGCCCAGGATGATGGGCCGCTGCGCGATGAAGCGCACGCCGGCGAACAGGTCGTCGACCGAGGCCCCGCGCGAGACGGCCTTGCGCGGCACCATGCGCAGGCGCGCCACCAGCAGCATGGCCACCACGCACAGCACGGTGGAGGTGGCGTAGACCACCTCGATGCCCAGCACCATCAGCATGCCGCCGATGGCCGGCCCGACGATCACGCTGGCCTGCGAGCCGGTGGACGAGGCCGCCATGGCGCGGCTCAGCAGGCGCGGTGGCACCGTGGTTGGCGTGGTGGCCTGCAGCGCCGGCATCTGGAACGCCCGCGCCGCGCCCAGCGCGAGCGAGGCCAGCAGCAGGTGCTCGCGCCCCAGCCCGCCGAGCCAGGAGCCCAGCGAAAGCCCGGCCGCCATCACGGCCTGCAGCAGCAGGCACAGCGCCATGATGCGCGAGCGGCTCCAGCGGTCCGCCGCCAGGCCCGCCGGCAGGGTGAGCAGCAGCACCGGCAGGAACTGGTACAGGCCCACGAGCGCCAGCGCCCAGGGGTCGCGGGTCATGTCGTACATCTGCCAGCCGATGGCCACCAGCACCATCTGGATGCCGATGGTCCAGGCCACGCGCGCGCACAGCAGCAGGCGGAAGGGAACGATGCGCAGCAGGGCCGCCACGTCGGACGGCTCGGGCGGCGCCGAGGGAAGGGCTGAGGTCATGGGGGCGGGAAAGGCGCGGGCGGCTCAGGGCCGGCCGGCGATGGCGTCGGCGTTGCGCCTGAGGCTCTTGAGAAAGGCGTCCTGTACTTCGGTGGGTTTCCAGTCGTGGTGGCGGGTGATGCCCACCGTCGGCTCGCTCCAGGGTACCACCACCGGCAGCGGCGCGAGCAGGCCGAAGCGGCGCTCGCTGAGAGCCTCGGTCCAGCTTAGGTCGGCCAGTCTGGTTGTGTGCTTCACGCTGAATGTCTCCTCGTTTGTTCGTGATTGGGGCTGCGCAGATCCGCGACCCCGCGTTGGTTGGCGAGGTGGATTCTTCTTGGCATGGCCTTCGCGCGCCAATCCAAAAGCCGCCCGGGGTCATCGCTTTTGGCTGTACCGGCCGGCCTAGGGTTTTCACGCTGAAGGGCCCCCGGACGCACTGCTAGGATGAAGAATTTACATATTCGCAATGGCTGATAGATAGGCGCAGAAGGGGCCGTCTGCTACAGTTTTGGATGCATTTACATTTCAACACCCCACTGGAGATCACGATGGTGAAAACAATGAAATGGCTGGCGGCGGGCGTGCTCTGCGCCGCCGCCATGGGAGCGCAAGCCCAGGTCAATCAGATCAAGGTGTGGGCCGCGGCCTGCGCCAACTGCCACGGCACCGATGGCCGCGCACAACCCGGCGCCATCGCGCTGGCCGGCCAGGGCAAGGACGACCTGCTGCAGAAACTGCTGGACTTCAAGGCCGGCAAGCGGCCCGCGACCATCATGCACCAGCTCGCCAAGGGCTACACCGATGAACAGCTGGCCGACATCGCCGGCTATTTCGCCGCCCAGAAGAAGTAAGGAGCCCACACCATGCAACGCCGTCAATTCGTTCAAACGCTGGGGGCCGGTTCGGCCGTCGCCAGCCTGGGTCTCCTGAATGGCTGCGCCACCACCGGCAGCGGCGCCAAGGTCGTCGTGGTCGGCGGCGGCTATGGTGGCGCCACCGCCGCCAAGTACGTCCGCCTGTTCTCGGACCACGGCATCGACGTGACCCTGGTCGAGCCCAACGCGGCCTTCGTTTCCTGCCCCATCTCCAACCTGGTGCTCGGCGGCCACAAGACCATGGCCGACATCACCACGCCGTACGACAACCTGAGCAAGCGCCACGGCGTGAAGGTGGTGCGCGACATGGTGGCCAGCATCGACCCGGCCAAGCGCACGGTCAAGCTGGCCAGCGGTGGCGAGCTGCCCTACGACCGCCTGATCCTCTCGCCCGGCATCGACTTCATGTGGGACACCCTGCCCGGCATGGCCAAGCCCGGCGCGACCGACAAGGTGCTGCACGCCTGGAAGGCCGGCCCGCAGACCGTGGCCTTGCGCCAGCAGCTCGAAGCCCTGCCCGACGGCGGCGTGTACGCCCTGTCCATCCCGCTGGCACCCTACCGCTGCCCGCCCGGCCCGTACGAGCGCGCCTGCATGGTGGCAAGCTACTTCAAGAAAGCCAAGCCCAAGAGCAAGGTCATCATCTTCGACGCCAACGACGACATCACCTCGAAGAAGGGCCTGTTCATGAAGGCCTGGGACGAGCACTACAAGGGCCTCATCGAGTACCGGCCCAAGCACAAGGTGGTGGACGTGGACGCCGCCACCAACACGCTGAAGTTCGAGTTCAACGACGACTTCAAGGCCGGCGTGGCCAACGTGCTGCCCACGCAGCGCGCGGGCGACATCGCCGTGAAGACCGGCCTGGCCACCGCCAACGCGCGCTGGTGCGAGGTGGACTTCCTGACCTTCGAGTCCAAGGCCGCGAAGAACATCCACGTGCTCGGCGATGCAATCCAGATCGCGCCCGGCATGCCCAAGTCGGGCCACATGGCCAACCAGCACGGCAAGACCTGCGCGGCCGCCGTGGTCTCGCTGCTGCAGGGCAAGGAAGCGCCCTCGCTGCCGATCTACGCCAACACCTGCTACAGCTTCGTCACCGCCACCGACGTGGTGCACGTGGCCAGCGTGCACAAGTACGACGCGGCGCAGAAGACCATGCTGGCGGTGCCCGGCTCGGGCGGCCTGTCCAGCGCGGCAAGCGAGCTCGAAGGGCAGTACGCCATGGCCTGGGCGCGCAACATCTGGGCCGATTCGCTGGCCTGATCCCCCGCCCCGTGAAAGCCCCGCTCGCGGGGCTTTTTCTTGTCCGTTGTCCGTCGAGGAGTCCCATGAAACGCCGTTCCTTCGCTTCGCTCGCCCTGCTGCCCCTGTTCGCGCGGCCCGCCCTGGCGGCCGAGCGCATCGGGGTGCTGATGCTGCACGGCAAGAACCCGGGCGGCCCGGCCAGCCCACAGTACGGGCCCGTGAAGACGGCGATGGAAAAGCAGGGCTGGCTCGTCTCGCTGCCCGACATGCCCTGGTCGCGCAACCGCTACCTGCAAGGCCATTGGGACGGCGCCATGGCCGAGATCGCCCAGCACGTGAAGGCCCTGCAGGACCAGGGCGCCACGCGCATCGTGCTCATGGGCCACAGCATGGGCGTGCCGGCCGCCATGAGCCATGCCGCGCGCGGCGGCACCGCGCACGCGCTGGTGCTGCTCGCCCCGGGCCACGTGCCGCAGGGCTACTTCACCCTGCCCAGCCTCACGGCGGTGCGCGACAGCATCCAGACCGCACGGGAGCTCGTGGCCGCCGGCAAGGGCGATGAAAGCCAGCGCTTCATGGACATCAACCAGGGCCGGCAACAACCCGTCATCACCACGGCGAAAAACTTCCTCTCGTACTTCGACCCCGAGTCGGACGCCGACATGGGCGTGACCGCACCGAAGCTGCCGCCGGGCCTGCCCGTGCTCACCGCGGTCGGGGAGAAGGACCCCTTGTTCACCCGCGTGCGCGCCTACTACGTCGACAAGCTGCCGGCGAACCCGAAGACACAGTTGCTGGAAGTCCCGGGCGGCCACCTGGACACGCCCCAGGTGGCGCTCGACCAGGTCATGCAGTGGGTTCCCCAGGCGATCGGGGCCTGAGCCGTATACTTCGTTCCGCGCCGTTGCTGGCGCATCCGCTAGGGGTGTTGCCCCGGGTTTTCCGCCCGGGTGCGACTGAGAGAGTCCCTTTGAACCTGATTGAGGTAATCCTCGCGCAGGGAAGCAGGCCGGATACCGCCGCCGCACCGCGCCGCAGGGCATCCGGCCCAGCCCACCTGCTTCAACACTGCTTGGAGCGTTTCCATGTCGATGAACCCTTCCCCGGCCAACCAGGCCCTGACCCCCGTGCCGCAAGGCAACCGGGTCTTCCACTTCCACGAACACGCCGCCCTCTGGTTCAGCCTGGGCACCGGCTTGCTGGTGATGCAGATCGGCGCCTACCTCGTGCCCGCCGTGGGCACGCGCGACGCGGTCATCGCCATCGTGCTGGGCTCGCTGATCGGTGCCGGTCTGCTGGCCTGGACGGCGCGCCTGGGCTGCCAGACCGGCCTGTCCAGCGCCGGCCTGATGCACGCCACCTACGGCAGCGCCTTCGCGCGCCTGCCGGTGCTGCTCAACATCGCGCAGCTGGTCGGCTGGACCACCTTCGAGCTGGTCATCATGCAGGAAGGCACGGTCGCCATCCTGAAGCAGGCATTGGGCGCCGAACCCGGCGGCCTGCTCGACGGCACCGGCGGCAAGCTGCTGGCCACGCTGCTCTGGGGCGGCGTGCTCACCGCGCTCATGGCCGGCTCCATGCTCACGCTGGTGCGCCGCTTCGTGAGCCGCTTCGGCCTGCCGCTGGTGATCGCCTCGCTGGCCTGGCTCACCTGGCAGTTCGGCACGCGCCTGCAGGCGCAAGGTTTTGAAGGCTTCTGGAACCGCCCGGGTGCGGGCGGCATGGGCCTGTTCTCGGCCATGGACCTGGTGATCGCGATGCCGGTGTCCTGGCTGCCGCTGGTGGCCGACTACGCGCGCCACGGCAAGCGCACCGCCAGCACGCTGGGCGGCACCTGGCTGGGCTATGCGCTGGCCAACATCTGGTGCTACGCGCTGGGCGTGCTGGTGGTCAGCACGGTGGAACCGGGCACCAACCTGGTGGGCTCGCTGCTGCTCGCGCAGGGCGGCCTGATCGCGCTCGGCCTGATCCTGCTCGACGAAATGGACAACGCCTACGGCGACGCGCACTCGGGCGCGGTCTCGGTGCACAGCCTGCGCCCGCGCTGGAGCATCCGCGCCGCCGGCCTGGGTTTCGCGGTGGTCTGCACCGGCCTCGCGCTGCTGCTGCCCATGCACACGCTGGAACCCTTCCTGCTGCTGCTCAGCTCGGTGTTCGTGCCGCTCTACGGCGTGATCCTGGGCCGCCTGGGCTCGGGCGCGACCATCGGCTCGAACCGCACGGTGGACTGGAGCGCCGCCGCCCTGTGGGTGCTGGGCATCGCCTGCTACCACCTGCTGTCGAATTTCGCGCCACAGCTCGGTTCGGCCCTGCCCACGCTGGCGCTGACCTTTGTGCTCGCCGCGCTGTCGCGGCCGCGCAATGCCGGCGGGCTCAGCCCGGCACGGGCCTGACCCTCATGCCGCCGCGCCGCTTCGCCTCAGCCCCGGGGCCGCTTGTGCAGCGCAAGCGGTGCGTGGCCGTGGTTGAGCGGCCCGTGGCCGGCGCCGGTGTACACATCGGAGCCTTCGGCGATGGCCTGCAGGATGTAGCTGCGCGCCTGGGCCACGGCCTGGCCCAGCGGCTTGCCGAGCGCGAGGTAGGCCGCGATGGCCGACGACAGCGTGCAGCCCGTGCCGTGCGTGTTGCGGCTCGCGATGCGCGGCGAGGCCAGGCGTTGCGCGGTCCCGTCGGCGCTCACCAGCAGGTCGGCGACCTCGTCGCCCGGCAGGTGGCCGCCCTTGAGCAGCACCGCCCTGGCGCCCAGCGCGAGCAGGTCGCGCGCGGCGGCGTCGAGCTCGCCCGCGTCGGCAATCGGCCGGCCCAGCAGCAGCGCGGCCTCGTCCAGGTTGGGCGTGACCACCGTGGCCAGCGGGAACAGCTCGTCCACCAGCACCTGCACCGTGTCGGGCGCGATCAGGCGGTCGCCGCTGGTGGCCACCATCACCGGGTCGAGCACCACCTGCTTCACCTCGTAATGCCGCAGCGCCCAGGCCACCGTTCGCACGATGTCGGGCGCGTGCAGCATGCCGATCTTCACCGCATCCACCCCGATGTCGTCGAGCACCGCGCTCAGTTGCGCCTTGAGCATCTCGGGCGGCACGCCGTGGATGCCGCTCACGCCCAGCGTGTTCTGCGCGGTCAGCGCGGTGATCGCCGTCATGCCGTAGCAGCCCAGGGCCGCGAAGGTCTTGAGGTCGGCCTGGATGCCGGCGCCCCCGCCGCTGTCGGAGCCGGCGATGGAGAGGACGCGGGTGTAACGTTGCGCTTCGTTGCTCATGGCGCGCATTGTGGCAGCGCCGAAAGCCCCTCATGAATCTTTCCCCCAACAAACCCGACGCGGTGGTGCTCGGCGCCGGCCTCATGGGCCGGCTGCTGGCCTGCGCATTGGCGCAGCGCGGGCACCGCGTCGAAGTGATCGACGCGGGCGGGCCCGAGGCCGCGCACGCCGCCGCCCGCGTGGCCGCCGCCATGCTCGCGCCGCTGGCCGAATCGGCCGTCACCGAACTCAACGTGGTCCGCATGGGCCAGCACGCGCTCACGCGCTGGCCGCAGCTGCTGGCCGCGCTGGAGCGCCCGGTGTTCTTTCAGCAGAGCGGCACGCTGGTGCTCTGGCACCGCCAGGACGCGGCCGAGGCCGAACGCTTCGCCGGCCAGCTCGCGCGCACCAGCGCCGCCCTGCCCTCGCTGCCGCAGGCGCAGCGCCTGGACGGTGCCGCGCTCACCGCGCTGGAGCCGGCCCTGGCCCACCGCTTCGCGCAAGGCCTGTACCTGCCCGACGAAGGCCAGCTCGACAACCGCGAGCTGCTCGCCGCGCTCGCGCACCAGATGCAGGTGCTGGGCGTCACGGTGCGCTGGCACACGGCGCGCACGCCCGATGAAGTGGACCCGGGCCCGCACGCCTGGCTGTTCGACTGCCGGGGCCTGGGCGCCCAGCCGCAATGGCCCGCCTTGCGTGGGGTGCGCGGCGAGGTCGCGCGCATCCACGCACCGGGCGTGAGCCTCTCGCGCCCCACCCGCCTGGTGCATCCGCGCTACCCACTGTACATCGCGCCCAAGCAGGACGGCCTGTTCGTGATCGGCGCGACCGAGATCGAGTCCGACGACCTCTCGCCCGCCAGCGTGCGCTCCACGCTGGAGCTGCTCAGCGCGGCCTACACCGTGCACCCGGGCTTCGGCGAAGCCCGCATCGTCGAGCTGGGTGTGCAGCTGCGCCCCACCCTGCCCGACAACCTGCCCGCGCTGCGCCTCACCGGGCCGCGCAGAATGGCGATCAACGGCCTGTACCGCCATGGCTTCATGATCGCGCCGGCCGTGCTGGACGCGGCGCTCGAAGTGATGGACCAGGGCCACTCACCGCTGGCCGATGCCCTCGGCCTGGCGGTCATCCGCTGAACGAACGGAACCTCGCATGAATGTGATCATCAACCAGGAAACCCGCGAACTGCCCGAAGGCGCCACGCTGGCCGATGCCCTGCTCGTCTGGGAGCCGCCGGCCGTGTTCGCTGCCGCCGTCAACCTGCAGTTCGTGCCCCGCACCGGCTACGCGCAGCACCGGCTCAACGACGGTGACCGCATCGAAATCATCGCCCCCATCACCGGGGGCTGAGGAGAGACCCGCCATGGACATGAACACCCCACCGCTCACCCAGGAAGACCCGCTGGTGCTCTACGGCGAGACCTTTGCCGGCCGCCTGCTGCTGGGCACCTCGCGCTACCCCTCGCCCGCCACGCTGGAAGCCGCCGTGAAGCGCTCGCAGCCTGCCATGCTCACCGCCTCGCTGCGCCGCCAGGGCGCCGCGCAGCCCGAGGCCGGCGCGGCGTTCTGGAAGCTGCTGCAGGAACTGGCCGTGCCGGTGCTGCCCAACACCGCAGGCTGCCACACCACGCAAGAGGTGATCACCACCGCGCAGATGGCGCGCGAGGTGTTCAACACGCCGTGGATCAAGCTCGAACTCATCGGCGACGACTACAGCCTGCAGCCCGACACGCTCAACCTCGTGGACTGCGCGCGCCAGCTGATCAACGACGGCTTCAAGGTGCTGCCGTACTGCACCGAAGACCTGGTGCTGTGCCAGCGCCTGGTGGACGTGGGCTGCCAGGCCGTGATGCCCTGGGCCGCGCCCATCGGCACCGGCCAGGGCCCGGTGAACCCCTACGCCATGCGCCTGCTGCGCGAGCGCCTGAGCGTGCCGCTGATCGTGGACGCCGGCCTGGGCCTGCCCTCGCACGCCTGCACCGTGATGGAATGGGGCTTCGACGCGGTGCTGCTCAACACCGCCGTGGCGCTCGCGCAGTCGCCGGTGGACATGGCCGGGGCCTTCGCCGACGCCGTGCGCGCCGGCCGCGCCGCCTTCCGCTCGGGCGCCATGCAGCCCCAGGCCAGCGCACAGCCCAGCACGCCCGTGATGGGCACCCCGTTCTGGCACCACGGCTCATGAGCGCAGCGCAAGGCCGCTCCCAAACAAGCTCGCACCGCAGTGCGCCGCACGGAGGTTTCACATGAGCATCACCGTCAGCTCCACCGAAGCGATGGCCCAGGCCATCGTGGATGCGCACCGCGCCACGCTCGCCCTGCCCGTGGCGGCCCATGCGGTGCCGCCCGCGCCCGCCTCCGACGACCCGGTGTTCGTCGCCGCGCTGCAGGCCGCGCACGAGCTCGGCTTCATCGACATCGACGCCGTGTGCGTGGCGCGCGCCTGGTCCACCCGCGCGCGTCGCACCGGCCGCCTCGACGCCGAACACTGGCCCGACGAGCCGGCCGATTTCGACATCGCGCCGTTCCCGCGCGAGCACGCCTTCGCACCCTGCCCGCCCGAGCTCGGCCTCTATGCCGTGATGCCCGACGCGGACTGGACGGTGCGCATGGCGCGCGCCGGCGTGCCCACGGTGCAACTGCGCTTCAAGTCCGGCGATGCGCAGGCCATCCGCGCCGAGATCCGCGCTGCCGTGACCGGCGTGCAGGGCACGGGCGCGCTGCTGTTCATCAACGACCACTGGCAGGAGGCCATCGAGGCCGGCGCCTATGGCGTTCACCTGGGCCAGGAAGACCTGCAGGCCATGGCCCCGGAAGACCTGGCCGCCATCCGGCGCGCCGGCCTGCGCCTGGGCCTGAGCACGCACGGCTACGCCGAGATGCTGATCGCCGACCGCCACAACCCCAGCTACATCGCCATGGGCGCGGTGTTTCCCACCACGCTCAAACAGATGGCCACCGCGCCCCAGGGCACGGGCCGCCTGCGCGCCTACGCGCCCCTGCTGCGCGGGGTCACGCACATGGCGATCGGCGGCATCGACCTCGGCAACCTGCCCCAGGTGCTGAAGAGCGGCGTGCGCTCGGTGGGCGTGGTGCGCGCCCTCATGGCCGCGCCCAACCTGAATGCGGCGGTGGCCGAGTGGAAGGCTGCGCTGTCGCGCGACTGATCAGACCGGCCGCAGCGGCACGTGCGGGCCGGCGGCCGGCAGCACCCGGATGCGGTCCTGCGCGGAGACCGTGCCGCCGTGCAGCACCACCGCCATCACCCCGGCCTTGCGCACCAGTTCGCCGTCGGCCGTGTGCTCGAGCACGGCGGCCTTCAGGCCGGGCTGAAAGCGGTCGATCTGCACGCAGGGGTTGCGCAGGCCCGTGATGCGCACCCGGGCCTCGGCGCCCAGCTGCAACACGGCGCCGGTGGAGAGTTCCAGCAGATCGATGCCCTCGGTGGTGATGTTCTCGCCCAGGTCGCCCGGGTGCACCACGTGCCCCTGACTTGCCAGGGCCTTGAACAGCTCGGCCTGCAACAGGTGCACCTGCCGCAGGTTGGGCTGGCTCGGGTCGCGCGCCACGCGCGAGAGGTGCTGCACCGTGGCGCCGCAATGCGCATCGCCCTCCACGCCCAGGCCTTCGAGCAGGGTGATGGCATGCACCCGCTCCTTGGAGAAGTGGTGCAGGCGGCTGCGGTGGACCGCGATCACACAGGCGTTCACGTTCATGGTGTTGCGGGCGCCGTCCGTGCCCTGGCGCACAGACCCGCCCTGCGGACGAAGAGCACATTGGAACGCATGAACCTGTCCTCACACAAGGAGCGACCATGAACCTCTTTTCCCACCGATGGAATGCATCGCCTCGCCACGCCCTGCTGGCGAGTGCCGCTGTGGCCGTGCTCGGTCTGGCCGGCTGCGGCTCCCGTCCACCCGCCGGCAACCAGGCCTACCCGCCGCCGGTCTACCAGAACCCGTCAGCGGGCCAGCCCGTGTCGCCCGACTACAGCCGCCGCGCCAACGAAGCGCTGTACGAAGTGCCGGTGAGTTCGTCGCGCGCGGTCTACGGTCCCGGCGGACAACGCTGCTGGATCGAACGCGAGGAAGTCGAGCGCCGGCGCAGCGTGCCGGGCGCCATCGTCGGCGGTGTCATCGGCGGCATCCTGGGCCACCAGATCGGCGGCGGCAGCGGCCGGGACATCGCCACCGTGGGCGGCGCGGTGGCCGGCGCGGCCGTCGGCTCGAACGTCGGCCGCAACAACCCGCAGACGCAGGACGTGCAGCGCTGCACCAACGTCAGCGACGGCGCGCCGGCTTACTGGGACGTGAGCTACGTGTTCCGGGGCGTGCAGCACCAGGTGCAGATGACGCAGGCGCCCGGCCGCACGATCCTGGTCAACGGGAACGGCGAGCCGCGCATCTGAGGCCCCGGCTCACCCGCCGTCGGCCACGTGGCGGGCGGCGCGCCGGACATCCGTCAGCCGGGTCCGCATGACCAGGGCGGGCCGTTCCCCCTCCAGCCACTCGTTGGGTGTCACGAACCACAGCGCCATCCCCACCGGATCCAGCGCGCCCGAGAGTTCCGCACACACCATGGGGACTTCCGGATGCAGGGCCGCGCGCGGCAGGTCGAACTGGAACATCGGCAGAACGATGCCCCAAGGGCTCTCCATCGACAGTGCCATGCCCGAGACGATCCATCGCGCCACCAGCGACACGGGCTGGGAGACCAGCGGCTCGTCGTGCCCCAGGGTTTGCTGCCGGATGAGATCGGCCAGCTCGTCGCCGACAACCAGCCCGCCCGTGTCGGCAAACGCCGCTGCCATCAATCGCCATCGGTCCGGTTCGATCGCGACGGGGGGTTTGATCGCCCTGAACCGGTGGACGGGAGCGGCGGCAGGCAGGTAAAGATCGGCCATGGAATCCCCCAGCAAGATGGCCCTGCGCGCGGTGCGCGAGGTCATCCAAGAATGCCCAGGCCGGCGGCCGGGGTTGACCGCATGACACGCATTGACATGAGGGGGGCACACGCCGGCCCCCAGCGAGCACAAAACGCCGTGAGGGCTCAGCCGCCCAAGGCCACGTACCGGTCGGCCCGAGCGGCCTGCCGGACCGCCGGCAGCATGTTCCGCAAGGCCACGGCGGGCCGCTCGCCGTGCAGCCACTCGTTGGGCGTGACAAACCAGAGCGCCAGTTCCGCGCCTTCCAGCACGCCGTGCAATTCCGCCAACACCACAGGCACCCCCGGGTGCAGGGCCGCGCGCGGCAGATCGAACTGGAACACGGGCAGCATATGGCCCCACGGGCTTTCGATCGACACCACCGAACGCGAGACGATCCATTGCGCGACGAGCGAAACCGGCTCACGGAGGCGATCGGCGAGTTCGTCGCCGCTGATCAGGCCGCCAGTGTCGGCGAAGGCCGACGCGGTCGCCATCCATTGGCAGGACGACGGGCGGTCATCATCGACCACCGTGCTGCGAAACCAGGTCGAGGCAGGCGCATCGGGCATGGAAACTCCTCCGGGCGTGGGCTGCCTCGCAGCTTGAGGCGAGGCCCCTCACCCGTCTGTGCGATGGCACACAATGGCTGGCGCCCCGCGTCTTGTCGTCCAATAGGGGGATGACAACGACCTCCCCCTCCCCCGGCGCCGACACCGAGCGGCGCCTGACCGAATTGGAAATCAAGGCCAGCTACGCCGACGACCTGCTCGACACGCTCAACCAGCTGGTGGCGAGCCAGCAGGCGCAGATCGACCTGCTGCTGCGCGAAATCGGCCGCCTGCGCCAGGGCGGCGAGCCGAGCGCCGCGCCGGTCGTGCGCAATCTGCGCGACGAACTGCCCCCGCACTACTGACCGCCGCCGACCTGCAGCGATGCGCCCGTGGCGTAGAACTGCCCGCCGGCCACGTAGTGCAGGGTGCGCAGCTGGTCGGGCGCACCGTCGAAATGCCAGCGCCCGGCGCGGAACACGCGCTCGTCCGCCCAGGCACCCACCACCTCGCCGATGAACAGGTCGTAGGCCGTCTGGTTGTGCGGTTCGGGAATCAGCCGGCACGCCAGCCAGGCCACGCAGCCCTCCACCAGGGGCAGGGCTTCATGGCCGGGGGCGTGAAAGGTCTTCACCCCGTGGCGCGCGAGCTTGTCCGGCACGGTGAGTGCGCTGTCGCTGCCCACGCCGAAGGCGAGCGCGGCCAGACCCACCGGCGGCACACACAGCGCAAAAGCGCCGCTGCCCTCCACCAGCGCGCGGGTGCGCGTGGCCTTGTCGATCACCACCGTCACCTTCGGCGGTGAAAAATCCAGCGCGCAGGCCCAGGCGGCCGACATCACGTTGACCTCGCCCGCATGGGCCGAGGACACGAGCACCGTGGGGCCGTGGTTGATGAGGCGGTAGGCCTTGTCGAGTGCGACGGGCGTGAAATGGGGCAGGGGCATGGGGCTCATGCCGACGATTGTGCCGACCTCAACCCTCGCCCAGGCGCTGGTGCACCTGTGCTTCCCGCGCCAGCGCTGCGTCGAAGTCCCCCAGGTGTTCCCGGTGCACCAGTTGCTTGACCTCGGCCAGCAGCGCCGGGCTGCTGCGCGCGAGCCGCTGCGCCAGCTGGCGCGCCTGGTCCGCCAGCGCCTCGTCGTCCACCACCTGCCACACCAGGCCCCAGCGCTCGGCGTCCACCGCGCCCAGCTCCTGCCCCAGCATCAGCAGGCCCTTGGCCTTCTGCAGGCCGATCAGGCGCGGCAGCAGCGCGGCCACGCCGCCGGTGCCGAACAGGCCCACCTGCACCTCGGGCAGCACGAAGCGCGCCCCGCGCGCGGCCACGGTGAGGTCGCCGTTGAGCATCAACTCGAAGCCCGCGCCCACCACCCAGCCCTGCACCGCCGTCACCACCGGCTGGGGGCAGCGCACCAGCAGCGAGGCCAGGGCCTGCAGGGTATCGACGAACGCGGGGGTGGGCGGGTCGTCGCGGTCCTTGCCGGCGCAGAAAGCGCGCCCCTCGCCGGTGAGCAGGATCGCGCGCACCGCCGGGTCGGCCACGCCGGCCTGCAACGCCGACAACAGGTCGCGCGCAAGGGCCAGCGTGAGCGCGTTGAGGCGTTCGGGTCGGTTCAGGCGCAGTTCGAGCACGCCCGCGTCAAGGGTCTGGATCAGGTGCATGGGCCAGAGCGTACACGCGGGGCTGGCCTGTCAGGTCGACAACCACTGAGCCAGAGACACCTTCCCGATGCGCGCGCCCGGGCCGGGCATCAGCGCGTCGCCCACCAGCGGCGAGCCGAAGTAGGTGGCCCGCGGGTCCGACACCACCTCGCGCGGGTCCTGGCGCGCCTGGAACACCTGGCGGACCAGCCGGTCCAGCGGCACGGCCTCGGGCCCCGCCACTTCGCAGGTGCCGTTGAGCGGGGCCTGCACGGCCACGTCCGCCAGGGCCGCGGCCACGTCGCTCGCCGCGATGGGCTGCAGCGGCGCCGAGGGCAGGCGCACGGTCTGCCCTTCGGTGGCCACGTGGGCGATCGACATCAGGAACTCGTGGAACTGGGTGGCGCGCACGATGGTGTAAGGCACACGCCCTTCCAGGATCAGCGCTTCCTGCGCCACCTTGGCACGGAAATAGCCGCTCGCGGGCACGCGCTCCGAGCCCACCACCGACAGGGCCACGAAGTGCCCCACGCCGGCGCGCGCACTCGCGTCCAGCAGGTTGCGGGTGGAGGCGCGGAAGAAGTGCATCACCGCCTCGTCCTCGAAGGACGGTGAATTGCTCACGTCCACCACCACTTGCGCACCGGCCAGGGCCTCGCTCAGGCCCTCGCCGGTGACGGCGTTGACACCCGACGAGGGCGAGGCCGCCGTCACCGCGTGGCCGGCCTGCCGCAGCAGGGTGCTGAGTTGTCTGCCGATGAGGCCGCTGCCTCCGATGACCACGATGTTCATGCGATCTCCTTGTCGGCCACGGGGGCGTGCATGCCCACGGCCATGCGGTTCCAGGCGTTGATCTGCGCGATGGTCCAGCACAGCTCGACGATCTCCTGGTCGCTGAGCTGGCCTTGCAGTTGCTCGAAATCGGCGTCGTGGCTGCCGTGGTTCGCCGTCAGGCGGGTCAGGGACTCGGCCCAGTTCAGCGCGGCGCGCTCGCGCTCGCTGTACAGGCCGGTCTCGCGCCAGGTCACGAGGCTGTTGATGCGCTGCCAGCGTTCGCCGTGCTTGCGCAGGTCGCGCACGTGCATGTCCACGCAGAAGGCGCAGCCGTTGAGCTGCGAAACGCGGGTCTTCACGAGCTCGATCAGGATGGGGCCGAGCGAGGAGCCGGCGGTGGTGGCGCCGACGGCGGCCATGGCCTGGTAGGCCTTGGGGGCGATCTCGGTCCAGGGGAGTCGGGGTGATTTCATGCTTCGTCTTTCAGAGGGGTTGGGGAACACACCTCTGAAGACGGTCAGGGCCTCGGGTTTGTGACAGCCAGGTCGCGGCCCAACGCGGCGGCAATGCGCGCGAGCTTGTCGGGGTTGCGCTGCACGTGCAGGCGCAGGATGCGCTCGCCGTCGGTCACGAAGGACTGCGCCGATTCCAGCCCGCCCCGGATGAAGCGCAGCAGGCCCCATTGCCCGTTGAGCACCACGACCTCGAAGCGCACGCCCTCGCCGAAGCGCCGGTGCGTGGCGTAGAAGAGCTGTGCAATGCGCCGCCCGCCCACCAGCGGCACGCCGAAACTCGGCACCTTGCCCCCGCCGTCGCCGATCAGCTGGGCGTCCTCGGCCAGCAGCGACTGCAGCCTGTCGAACTGCCCGGTGGCGGCTGCGTCGGCAAAGCCGCGCAGCAGGCGCAGCTGGGCCTCGCGCGGCACGATGTGGCGCGGCCGGTCGTCCTGCAGCTGCGCCTTGGCCCGGTGCACGATCTGGCGGCAGGCGCTCTCGGTCTTGCCCAGCGCCTCGGCCACCTCGCCGTAGTCGGCGTCGAACACCTCGCGCATCAGGAAGGCCGCGCGCGCCTCGGGCGCGAGCCGCTCCAGCATGGCCAGAAAGGCCACCGACACGTCGTCGGCGCGCTCCAGCAGCTGCTCGGGCGTCACCGGCGCGTCGGCCATCAGGGGCTCGGGCAGCCAGGTGCCGATGTAATGCTCGCGCTGCACCTTGGCGCTGCGCAGGCGGTCGATCGCCAGGCGCGTGGTAACGGTGACCAGCCAGGCCTCGCTGCTGTCCAGGTCGGCGTGCGCGGCCTCGTGCCAGCGCAGCCAGGCGTCCTGCACCACCTCCTCGGCCTCGGCCGGCGAGCCCAGCATGCGGTAGGCGATGCCCTGCAGCCGGGGGCGCAGGCGGTTGAAGGTGGTGGTGGGATCGTTCATGACAGCCTAGACGGATGAGCCCCCGCGTTTGTGACACCCCACGCTATGTGCCATCGCCCGCCATGCGCTGCACCGAGGCGTGGAACGCCTCGCAGGCGAACTCGTTCTCGCCGAAGCACAGGGCCTCGTTTGCCCCGCTGTCCAGGCCGCGCTGCATGCTGGCCGCGAGCGCGAAGTCCTCGTCGATCGCGGTCCAGAACATGTCGAAGTTGCGCTGCCAATAACTGTCGCTGCGGGTGGCCAGGTGCTGGCGCGGCGCGATGAGCCAGCCGTCCACCTCCGTGGTGGCGGCGTCGGCGGGCGAGAGTGCGAAAGCGTTGATGTGGTCGCCCTCCCAGAGCAGCAGGGTGCTCGGGAACAGGAAGTAGATGGTGTTGATGGTCTTCGCGAAGCCCTCCAGCGTGGCCGGCGGTTCGCTCAATTCCTCGAAGCTGCGCTTGGGCAACACGATGCGCTGGTGGTCGCCCACCTGGTCGTGCACCACCACGTTGTCGTGGAACAGGTAGGCGATGGTCTCGCGGTGGGCGTAGGCGAAGTGGTAGCTCTCCAGGTTGGCGTCGAGCACCAGCTTCCAGTTCGAGGCCTGGGTGAAACGGCGGTGGCGCTGCGCGCGCGCGGCGTCATCGAAACCCAGGCCGTCGATCTCCTCGCCCAGCGGGCCGAAGTACGCCGCCCAGTCGAACGCGGGCAAGGCGGTCGCCACCACCCAGACCAGGCCGAAGCGCTGCACGCAGGGCAGCTCGACCAGGCCGGAAGCGGCCTTGGGCGCGTGGGGGAAATCGCGGTCGTGCGGGCGGCCGATGCAGGCGCCGTCGTTGCCGTAGGTCCAGCTGTGGTACGGGCAGACGAAGCGCTCGCGCCCCTGGCCGCAGGCGCCTTCGGGCACCAGCGCCGCGCCCCGGTGGCGGCACACGTTGATGAAGGCGCGCAGCTGCCCGTCGGCATGGCGGGCGAGCAGCACCGGCACGCCATGCACCGAACGCGCCAGCCAGTCGCCCGGCGCCTGCAGCGCGGCCGCGTCCGCCACCGCCTGGGGCAGGCGGCGCAGCGCGGTCAGCTCGCGCTGGTGGCGTGCAGGGTCGAGGTAGCGCGCCACGGGCGACCAGCTGCCGGGCAGACGCTGGCGGTGTCCTCCATTCAGCGTGGCCTTCACGCGATCGAACAGCTGGGCGGCGGGGGGGGTGGGCAGGGGCGCGTTCATGCCCGCCATCATCGCCAGCCCGAGCCCCCTGCGCCATGGGGGTTTTGACGGACGCTGGGGTACAGTGTCCGGAACACCCCCCGGGGTTTCAACCCGACAAGGATGACCATGTCCCTCGTTCGCTGGCTTGCCGGTCTGATGCTCGTGCTCTCCTCCCTGTCGACCCAGGCCGCCGGCCCGGTCGACTGCCAGCGGGCCGACGCGGCCTGCAAGACGGCCTGTCCCATGGACACCCGCCGCGCGGCCTGTTACCAGGACTGCCACACGAAAGACCAGGCCTGCCGCGGCGGGCCGGCACCGTCGAAGAACGCCGCCATGCCGCCGCCCCCCGCGGCGCGCCCGGCCGCGCCCGCGGCCCAACCCGGCGTCAACCCGGTCACCCGCCCACGCGAACTGGCTGAATCCGGCGCGTGCAAGGCCAACGCGGCGTCGTGCCAGGCCGCCTGCGTCGGAGCCTCGGCGAACCCGGGCTCGGCGGCGGGCTTCCAGCACATGGAATGCGTGCGCCAATGCAAGGTGGACCAGGCGCTCTGCGGCAGCCGCGGCGCGGAAGTGGAGCGTGGCGCCCGCCTGCCCGACGGCCGCTGCGCGCCGAGGTACCAGGAGATGGGCGAACCGGGCAAGGGCAGCTGCATGGGCCCCTTCAACTGATGGACCCCAGCCCCCGCCTGGACCTGACGGCCCCCCTGCACTTCGTCATCAACAGCCGCTCCGGCAGCCAGGACGGCGACGGCACGCGCGCGACCATCGAGGCTGCGCTGCGCGCCTCGGGCCGGCCCGGCCAGCTGCATGTGTGCGAACCGGCCGATCTGCCGCGCCGCACGGCCGAGCTGGCGCGGCAGGCGCGCGAAACGAACACCGCCATCGTGGCCGTGGGCGGCGACGGCACCATCAACACCGTGGCCCAGGCCGCCCACGCCGCCGGCTGCGCCCTGGGCGTGATCCCGCGCGGCACCTTCAACTACTTCGCGCGCACGCACGGCATCGCCACCGACGTGGCCGACGCCATGGCGCAGTTGCTCGGCGCGCGGCCCGAGCCGGTGCAGGTGGCCGCCGTCAACGAGCACCTGTTCCTGGTCAACGCCAGCCTGGGCCTGTACCCCGACCTGCTGGAGGACCGCGAGGTCTGGAAGAACCGTTTCGGTCGCAGCCAGGGGGTGGCGATCTGGGCGGCCTTCGCCACGCTGTTTCGCGCGCAGCGGCACCTGAAGCTGCGCATCGGCCTGGACGGCGCGCAGCGCGAGGTGAAGACTCTCACCCTGTTCGTGGGCAACAACCGCCTGCAGCTGGAGCAGGTGGGCATGGTGGAAGGCCAGCGACCCGACGGCGCGCGCGACAACGGCCGCGTCACGGCGGTGATGCTCAAGCCCATCGGCACCTTGGCCCTGCTGCGCCTGATGTGGCAAGGCGCCATGGGCACACTCGGCGAGGCCGACGACATCGAGCACTTCGAGTTCCAGCAGATGGTGGTGCGCGCGCCAGCGGTGGCGGGTGCGCGGCGCCTGAAGGTCGCGGTCGACGGTGAAGTCATGCGCATGAAAACGCCGCTGGATGTGCGCGTGCTGCCGGTGCCCCTGTTCCTGCTCAAACCGGCACCCGCCGATCGCGAGGCCCCCGCTTGAGCACGATCCTGCAGGTCTCGGACCCCCACTTCGGCACCGAGCGGGCGCCGGTGGTGCGGGCCCTGGTGCAGCTGGCCCAGCGGCTGCGGCCGGACCTCGTGGTGCTCTCGGGCGACATCACCCAGCGCGCCCGCGCCCGCCAGTTCGAGGCCGCGCGCCGTTTCATGGACCAGCTGGGCGCGCCCCGGCTGGTGATCCCGGGCAACCACGACATCCCGTTGTTCAACGGCTGGGCCCGGCTGATGCGGCCCTACGCCGGCCACCGCGCGGCCTTCGGCGACGAACTCGAACCGGAGTTCAGTTCCACCGGGCTGATGGTGCTGGCGGTGAACACCACGCGCGCGCACCGGCACAAGAACGGCGAGGTGTCGGTGGCGCAGGTCGCGCGCGTGGCAGCGCGGCTGGCCGAGGCCACACCGGCCCAGTTGCGCGTGGTGGTGGTGCACCAGCCGATCGACGTGCAACGACCGCAGGACGAGCCGGACCGCCTGATCGGCCACGCCGCCGCGCAGGACGCCTGGGCCGCCGCCGGGGCCGACCTCGTGATGGGCGGCCACATCCACCTGCCCTATGTGATGCCCCTGCCCGGCCTGGCGCGGCCCCTGTGGGCGGTGCAGGCCGGCACGGCCGTGTCGCGCCGCGTGCGGCCCGGCGCGCCCAACTCGGTGAACCTGGTGCGCTGGCACGCGGTCGAGCGCGCCTGCGCCATCGAGCAGTGGGATTTTTCGGCCACCGAACAGGCCTTCGTGCAGGTCCGCGTGACGCGCCTGCAACCGGCGCGCTGATCGATCAGCCGAACATCAGGGTGCGGTGGGCGCTGGCCCCGGCCATGGCGCCCGCGCCCACCGAGATCGCCACGTTGCCGGCCGCGCGCGCGGCATCGCCGCAGGCGAACACGCCGGGCACGCTGGTGGCCTGCATCGCATCGGCGCGGATGAAGGCGCCCGTGGGCCCCTCCTCCATCGCGCAGCCCAGCTGCGTGGCCACCGGGCTGGCCAGGTGCGTGCGGGCCATCGTGAATAGGCCATCCATGGCGAAACGGCGGCCATCGCGCAGCTCCACCGTGGCGGCGTCCCGCAGGCGCGCCACCGCGCCGGCTTCCACCGCCACACCGCGTGCGGCCAGCGCGGCGCGCTGCGCCTCGTCGGGCACGAAGGCCTCGTTGAGAAACAGCGTGGTCGTGCCCCAGTCGGGCAGCATCAGCGCGTGGTGCATGGACATCTCACTGACCGCCAGCACGCCGATGCGCCCGTTGTCGAGTTCGTAGCCGTGGCAGTACGGGCAGTGGAAGACCCCCCGCCCCCAGCGCTCGGCCAGGCCTTCGATGGCCGGCAGCTCGTCCACCACACCGGTGGCAATCACCAGCGTGCGGGCCTGCTCGGTGTGGCCGTCGTCGAGGGCCACACCGAAGCCCCCGCCCTGGGCCTCGGCGCGCGCGACGGTACCGTCCAGCCAGCACACGTTGGGGTAGGCGAGCAGCTGGGCCCGGCCCTCGGCGGCAATGTCGCCGGGCGCGCGGCCGTCCTGGCCCAGGAAGCCGTGCGAGGCGCTGGCAAAGCGGTTGCGGCGCTGGCCGGCGTCGATCACGAGCACGCGGCGGCGCGCCCGCGCGAGCTGCAGGGCGGCGGACAGGCCGGCGTAGCTGCCGCCGATCACGATGGCGTCATTCGGGGAGGTGGTGGTGGGCATGGTGGCTCCTGGCATGGGGATGGGCGTCGAAACGGCGGTTGAAATCGGCCGCGAGGTCGGCCAGGGTCACGCGCCCCAGGCGCTGCACCAGCAGGGCCTGGGCCTCCTGCAGCGCACCCGACAGGGCCTCGTTGACCGCCTGCTCGACCAGGCACTCGGGGTTGTCCGACCGGTGGCCGATGGCGAACACCGTGGGCGCACCAACCGCTTCGTACACGTCGCGCAGGGTCACGGTCCTGAGGTTGCAGGCCAGCACCCAGCCGCCGCCGTGGCCCCGTTCGGAGCTCACGAAGCCGGCCTCGCGCAGGCCGGCCAGCGTGCGGCGCACGACCACCGGGCTGCTGCCCTGCAGGCAGGCGGCCAGGGCCTCGGAGGTCATGGGCCGCTCGCTCTGCGCCATGTGCAGCAGCAGGTGGAGGATGGACGAGAGTTTGCTGTCGAGTTTCATGTAACTTGTATAGTTACATGAAATCAACCCCGGCGCCGCCGCGCGCCGATCAGCCCGTCAGGGCGTGTGGTTTTCGGCCTCCGGTGGCCGCACGTCGAAGGCCTCGTGGTAACTCACCTCGCCGTGCGGCACCCGCCCGTGGAACGCCAGGGCCTGGAAATACTCGGGTGGCACGCCCGGCAGCAGCAGGCCGGGTTCGGCGCGAAAACCGAAGCGGCGGTAGAAGGCCGGCTCGCCCAGCAGCACGCAACCGCCCGCGCCCTGCTCGCGCAGGCGCTGCAGGGCCGCGCGCATGAGGCCGCTGCCCACGCCCAACCCCTGGTAACCGGGCAGCACCGAGATCGGGCCCAGGCCGAACCAATGCCGTGTGCCGTCCGATACCGTCACCGGCGACACCGCCACATGGCCCACGACGGCGCCTTGCCGCTCTTCGACCAGCGACACCGCGAGTTGCCCCGCGGCGCGCAGGGCATCGACGATGAGGTGCTCGGTGTGGCTGGTGTGCGGCGCGCGCTGGAAGGCCGCCGCCGTCAGGGCGTGGATAGCTTCGACGTCCCCGGGCGACTCGGGCCGGATCACTTGGCCAGCTCGCGGCCGCCGTGCACCGGCCCCGCGCGCGACTCGACCACCGCCTCCACCTCGCGGCGCAGCCCCATCAGAAACGCCGCCTCGGCCACCACGAACAGCGGGCCGATGATGAGGCCCATGACGTCGTCGACAAAGGCCGGCTTGCGGCCCTCGAAGATGTGGCCGATGAACTGGATCACCCAGCCCACCACGAACAGGCCCACGCCCAGCGTGGCCCAGGCCACGGTGGACAGGCCCACGGTGGCGTGGGCCACCGCCAGGCAGGCCGCGAGCAGCACGCCCATCGCCACGCCGAAGCGCAGGTCCAGCCGCAGGTAGTAGAGCGTGGCGGCGATCACCGCCAGCGTGGCCAGCGAGAGGGACAGGCCCGCCACCTCGAAGGTCGGGCGCGCGAGCAGCACCACTACCGAGAGCACGATCATGGGAATGCCGATGAAGTGCGTGACGATGTTGCGGCGGTCGCGGTGGTAGGCCGCGTACTGGCTGAGGTGGTCGTTCAGGGTTTTCATCGTGGTCTCCTTGAAACAGCACAGGCGCACATCATCGCCAGAGCGGCCGCGCGGCGCCAGTGGGATTTCACCGATCGGGTCACAGCAGCGACTGCGCGTCGTCCTCCGGGCGCACCGCCGGCCCGCTGCGCGCCAGCGCCATCCACACGTGGAACGGCAGGCGCTCGACCGCGCGGCGCGGCGCCTCGCGCGCCACCACCAGCCGATCGCCTTCCAGTTGCATCACGCCGCACTCGGGCGGCACTTCTTCAGGCGCGGCGATGGGGCGGCCCTTGGCGTCCAGCCCCAGCACATACCAGCAGGCGCTGGCCAGGCCCAGGTAGGCGGCGCGTTTGGCGGGTTTGCGCAAGTCGCCCTGCAGGTCGGCCCGGCTCACCTTGATCTCGTGCACCACGGGCTCCAGGTAGGCCTCCACGGTGGTGTGGCGCACCGAAAACACGTCCGGGCAGGCCATGCACCAGCCGTGCTCCGGCGCGGCGGCGGCGACGGCCTCGCTCTCGAAGGCACAGGCCTGCTGCGGGCCGCCCGGTTCCATGGCGGGCTCGCCCCCGTCCAGCAGCGCGCGCGGCAGCGGCACGCGCAGCGCCAGGCCGCGCCAGGTGAGCCGCCCGGCCTGCGCCATCGCCGCGGCCACGCGCTCCACCAGGGCCTCGTGGGGCGTGCGCGCGGCCTTGTTCTGGCTGAACACCTCGGCCAGCCGGCGGATGCCGGCCTCGGTCACGCGCAGGCGCTCGAAACCCTCGGGCGAAGGCAGGCGCTCCAGCAGGCCCGCAGCGAGCAGCTCCACCTCCAGCATGTCGAGGCAGGGCCAGCCGGCCGAGCGGTAGATCTCGCGCAGGCGCTGGTGGTGGCGCCGCGTCAGGGCGGGGGCGATGGCACTCATTCACTGACTATATATCCAGTACCATGGCGGAGCATGTCGGCCAACCCACCGTCCATCGACACGACCACCGCCTCGGTGGCGGTGCGCGTGCTGTGCGCGTTCGCGGCCAAGTCGGGCGACCTGGACCTGCGCTTCACGCCCTCGCCCAGCGCGCAGGACGGCATCAGCGGCCACACCACCGTGACCGCGCGGCGCGCGGCGGGCTACCAGCGCGAGGTGCCGCTGAGCGCCCGTTGCGGCGAGCTGCGGGTGCAAGGCCGGGCCGACGGCTTCGACCCGGCGGTGCCGCGCCTGGAGGAGATCAAGACCCACCGGGGCGACGCCGCGCGCATCCCCGACAACCACCGCGCACTGCACTGGGCGCAGGCGCGGGTCTACGGCTGGATGCTGTGCGAGCAGCACGCGCTGGAGCGCATCGAGCTCGCGCTGGTCTACTTCAACATCGACACCGGGCAGGAGACGGTGCTGCCCGTCTGGCACAGCGCGGTGGAACTCAAGGCCTTCTTCGAGTCGCTCTGCGCGCGCTACGCCGGCTGGGCGAGCGCCGAGCAGGCGCACCGCGCCGCGCGCGACGCGGCGCTGCAGGCGCTGGCCTTTCCGTTCGAGGGCTTTCGGCCCGGGCAGCGCGAGCTGGCCGCCGCCGTCTACCGCTGCCACGGCGCCGGGCGCCACCTGCTCGCGCAGGCGCCCACCGGCATCGGCAAGACCATGGCCACGCTGTTCGCGGCCCTGCGCGCCGCCCCCGCCCAGGGCACGCACAAACTCTTCTACCTGACCGCCAAGACGCCCGGCCGCCAGCTCGCGCTGCACGCCTTGCAACGCATGCAGGTGCAGCCGCTGCGCGTGCTCGAACTGGTGGCGCGCGACAAGGCCTGCGAGCACCCGGACAAGGCCTGCCACGGCGAGTCCTGCCCGCTCGCTCGCGGCTTCTACGACCGGCTGCCGGCCGCGCGCGAAGCCGCCGCGCAAGCCGGCTGGCTCGACAAGGCCGCGCTGCGCGAGATCGCCGGGCGCCACGCCGTCTGCCCCTACTACCTGGGCCAGGACCTGCTGCGCTGGAGCGACGTGGTGGTGGGCGACTTCAACCACTTCTTCGACCTCAGCGCGCACGCGTGGTCGCTCACGGTGAACGACGACCTGCGCGTGGGCCTGCTGGTGGACGAGGCGCACAACCTGATCGAGCGTGCGCGGCTCATGTACAGCGCCGAGCTGCGCCCCGCCGCGTTCCAGGTGGTGCGCAAGAGCTCACCACCCGCGCTGAAGAAAACCATGGACCGGCTGCAGCGCCCCTGGAGCGCGCTGGCGCGCCAGCAGACGCAGGAACACACGGTGCTGCCCGAGCTGCCTGCGGCCTTCATCGAGGCGCTGCAACGCCACAGCGCGGCGCTGTCGGACCACCTCGCGCTGGAGCCCGAGGGCGCGAATGCGGCCGGCCTGCAGGACTGGCTGTTCGAGGTGCAGCGCTTCCTGCGCGTGGCGGAGGTGTTCGCCGAGCACTCGCTGGTGGACCTCACGCCCCCGCCGCGCGCGGCCGGCCGCACGCGCCAGCCGGTGCTCAACATCCGCAACCTCGACCCCGGCCCCTTGCTTCAGCCGCGCTGGCAGGCCGCGCACAGCGCCACGCTGTTCTCCGCCACGCTCAGCCCCATGGCCTACGTGAGCGACCTGCTGGGCCTGCCCGAGGACACCGCGCGCCTGGACGTGCCCTCGCCCTTCGAGGCTGCTCAGCTGCAGGTGCGCGTGACGCCGCACCTGTCCACCCGCTACGCCGACCGCGCCGCCTCGCTCGACCGGCTGGTGACCGTCATGGCCGACCAGTACGCCGAACGGCCCGGCAACTACCTCGCCTTCTTCAGCAGCTTCGACTACCTGCAGCAGGCACTGCAACGCCTGCAGACGGCGCACCCGGCGCTGCCGGTGTGGGCGCAGTCGCGCGGCATGGGCGAGCCCGAGCGCGAGGCCTTCGTCGCGCGGTTCACCGAAGAGAGCCGGGGCATCGGCTTCGCGGTGCTGGGCGGTGCGTTCGGTGAAGGCATCGACCTGCCCGGGCGGCGCCTCATCGGCGCCTTCATCGCCACGCTGGGCCTGCCGCAGCTCAACCCGGTGAACGAGCAACTGCGCGCGCGGCTGCAGGCCCGTTTCGGGCAGGGCTACGACTACGCCTATTTGTTCCCGGGCCTGCAGAAGGTGGTGCAGGCCGCCGGCCGCGTCATCCGCGGGCCGGCCGACGAAGGCGTGGTGGTGTTGATGGACGAGCGCTTCGCCCGCCCGGAAGTGCGGCGCTGGCTGCCCGCGTGGTGGGGGTTGTGAGCGCGCGGCGGGCTCAGCCGTCGGCCTCGACCGCCGCCGCCTCCACCTCGGGCTCGGGCAGGCGCGTGATCAGCACCTGGTCGATGCGTCGGCCGTCCATCACCAGCACCTCGAAGCGCCAGCCGGCGCAGTCCACGTGCTCGCGCCGGCCCAGCAGGTCGCCCGCCACCGCCTGCATGAGACCGGCCACGGTGTTGTAGCGGCCCTTGTCCTCGTCGGGCAGGGCGTCGATCGAGAGGCGGGACTTCAGCTCGGTGACCGGCATCGCGCCGTCCACCAGCCAGGCACCGTCCTCGCGCTGCGTCGCCCAGGCGTCCACGGCGGTGCGCGGCGACAGCTCGCCGGTGATGGCCTCCAGCATGTCCAGCGGCGTGAGCAGGCCCTGCACCACGCCGTACTCATCGACCACGAACACCATGCGCGTCGCGCGCTCGCGGAACTGCTCCAGCAACTCCATGCCGCTGAGCGTCTCGGGCACGAAGACGGCCGGCAGCACGTGCTGCTGCAAGGGCTCGTTGTGGCCTTCGGCCTGCAGCGCGAGCATGCGCGGCAGGTGGATCACGCCGACCACGTCGTCCAGCCCGCCCCGGCACACCGGGTACCAGGAATGGCCGGTGGTCCAGGCCTTCTGCACCGCCTCGTCGATGCGGTCCTCGGCGTCGAGCCACTCGATCTCGGCGTGCGGCACCATGATGGAGGTGAGCTGGCGGTCGTCGAGCAGGAACACGTTGCGCACCATCTGGTGCTCATGCTCCTCGATGATGCCGGCGTCCACGCCCTCTTCCAGGCTGGCGTTGATCTCTTCCTCGGTCACGTGCTGCACCGCGTTGGTGTCGATGCGCAGCAGCTTGAGCACCCACTGCGTGGTGTGCGTGAGCAGCCACACGAAGGGCTTGGCGGCCTGGGCCACGAAGGCCATGGGGCGCGAGACCCAGCGCGACACCGCCTCGGGGTAGAGCTGGCCGATGCGCTTGGGCACCAGCTCGCCGAATACGATGGTGATGAAGGTGATGATCGCCACCACGATCGCGGTGGCGGCCACGCTGGCCGTCGCCGGCGTCAGGCCCGAGGCCACCAGCTGGTGCCCCAGGTCGTCGCTGAAAGCGGCCTCGCCGACGATGCCGTTGAGCATGCCGATGGAGGTGATGCCGACCTGCACCGACGACAGGAACTGGGTGGGGTTCTCGAGCAGCTTGAGCGCGGTGACCGAGCCCTTGTCGCCGGCCTCGGCCATGGCCGCCAGCCGCGCCTTGCGGCTCGATGCCAGCGCCAGCTCGGACATGGCGAATGCGCCATTGAGCAGCGTCAGAAAAACAATGAGGAGGGTGTCCATAATCGGCCCATGGCACTTTACATGATCGGGGATGTGCAGGGCTGCGACGCCGCGCTGGGCCGCCTGCTCGAGGACATCGGTTTCTCACCCAGCCGCGACACGCTGTACCTGCTGGGGGACCTCGTCAACCGGGGGCCGGCCTCGCTGGCCGTGCTGCGCCGGCTGATCGCGCTCGAAGGCGCGGCGCACTGCCTGCTCGGCAACCACGACCTGCACCTGCTGGCCACGGCGCACGGCGTGCGCAAACCGCACCGCAGCGACACGGTGGGCGAGATCCTCGCTGCGCCCGACCGCGATGCCCTGCTCGACTGGCTGCGCGCGCGACCCATGGCCCTGTTCGAGCACGGCTGGCTGATGGTACATGCGGGCGTGTTGCCGCAGTGGGACGTGGCCGGCACGCTGGCGCTGGCCGGCGAGCTGCAGGCCGTGCTGCGGGGCGACGACTGGACCTCGTTCCTGCGCGAGATGTACGGCAACGAGCCCCCCCTGTGGAGCGACTCGCTGCGCGGCGCAGCCCGCCTGCGCGTGATCGTCAACGCCTTCACGCGGCTGCGTTTCTGCACCGCGCAGGGCGTGATGGAATTCGAGACCAAGGACAGCGCGGGCGCGGCGCCCGAGGGCTTCATGCCCTGGTTCGAGGTGCCGGGCCGGCGCACCGAGGGTGTGCCGATCGCGTTCGGCCACTGGTCCACGCTGGGCGCGGTGCACCGCCATGACCTGCAGGCGCTGGACACGGGTTGTGTGTGGGGAGGTTGCCTCACGGCCGCCCGCATCACCGGCGTGCCGGGCGAGGTGGAGCGGATCTCGGTGCGCTGCGAGCAGGCCAGCAAGCCGGGGAAGCACTGAAGGAGCGGCGGCCGAAGCCGCCTGGCAGGCTCAGGCAAGGGCTGTGCCCTCAGCTTTCCTGGGCCGGCGCTGGTGCGGGAGCGCTCTTGAACAAGGCCGCCACCTTGCGGCGCGTCTTGATGTTGGGCGACGCGGCGCGCGTGGTGGCGCGTTGCGACACTTCCCACGACGGTGGCGCATCGCTCGCCTGGCTGGGTTCGTAGGGTTTGTCGAACAGCGGATCGGCCGGCACGCGCGCACGGGCCGGGCGCGCATCGGCCAGGCCGCGTGCTTCACGCGGGGTGCGGCTCTCGCGGCTTTCTCGGATGGCCCGGCTCTCGCGGCGCTCGGCGTCCTGGCCATCGGCCTGCTGCCAGGCGCGCTGACCGTCGTTGAAGCGGCCCGCCGGGCGGCGGTCGGCCTCGAACTCCAGCGCTTCCAGTTCCAGCTTCTTGCCCAGCAACTTTTCCAGGTCGCCCATGAGGCGCGTGTCGCGCCCGCTCACGAACGAGACCGCCAGGCCCGAAGCACCCGCGCGGCCGGTGCGGCCGATGCGGTGCACGTAATCTTCGGCGTTGAACGGGATGTCGAAGTTGAACACCGCCGGCACGTCCTTGATGTCCAGGCCGCGCGCGGCCACGTCGGTGCACACCAGCAGGTCCACCGCGCCGGTCTTGAAGGCTTCCAGGGCCTTGAGGCGCTCGTCCTGGCTCTTGTCGCCGTGCAGCGCCGTGGTGTTGAGGCCTTCGCGCTCCAGCGAACGCGCCAGTCGCGCGCAACCGAGCTTGCTGTTGACGAACACGAAGGCCTGCTTGAGGCCGCGCTCGCGCAGGATCTGCTTGAGGATGCCGCGCTTGTCGTCGTCTTCCACGCGGTAGAAATGCTGCTCCACGGTGGATGCCGTGGCGTTGGAGCGCGCGACCTCGATGGTCACGGGATCCTGCAGGTAGCTGTTGGCCAGGCGCTTGATCTCGGGCGAGAAGGTGGCCGAGAACAGCAGCGTGGTGCGCTGCTTGGGCAGGTAGCTCAGGATGCGCTGCAGATCGGGCAGGAAGCCGATGTCCAGCATGCGGTCGGCCTCGTCGAGCACCACGTACTCAACCTGGTTGAGCACGCAGTTCTTGGCCTCGATGTGGTCCAGCAGGCGACCGGGCGTGGCCACCAGCACCTCGACGCCCTTCTTCAGCTCGGCCGTCTGCGGCTTCATGTCCATGCCGCCGAACACCACCGTGCTGCGCAGGTTGGTGTACTTCGCGTACAGCTTGACCTGCTCGGCCACCTGGTCGGCCAGCTCGCGCGTGGGCAGCAGCACCAGGGCGCGCACCGGGTGGCGCGCGGGCGAGGTGGAGGCGTTCTCGTGCTTGAGCATGCGCTGCAGCAGGGGCAGCGTGAACGCGGCGGTCTTGCCGGTGCCGGTCTGGGCGGCGCCCATCACGTCGCGGCCTTGCAGCACCACCGGAATCGCCTGCGCCTGGATGGGCGTCATGGTCGCGTAGCCCATCTCGGCCACGGCGCGCTCAATGGCAGGTGAGAGGGAAAGTTCGGAGAAGGATTGGGTCATTGGCGTCAAAGTTAGCCCTGTATTGTCGCACTTTGACCATTTTTCACCGAAATCCGGGCCGACGGCCTCCCGCAGGCCTCAGACGCTGCCCGCCTTGAAGGTGTCGCAGGACTGCACGTTGCCGCTCTGCAGCCCGGTGTTGAACCAGCGCTGGCGCTGCGCGCTGGTGCCGTGGGTGAAGCTGTCGGGCACCACCTGCCCCTGGCTCTTGCGCTGCAGTGCGTCGTCGCCGATCGCGGCGGCGGCGTTCAGCGCCTCCTCCACGTCGCCCGGCTCCAGAATGGCCTTGTTCTTGTGGTTGTGGTGGGCCCAGATGCCGGCAAAGCAGTCCGCCTGCAGCTCCAGCCGCACCGACAGGGCGTTGTACTCGCGCTCGCCCATGCGGCGGCGGGCCTGCTCCATCTGGTCGGTGATGCCCATGAGGTTCTGCACGTGGTGCCCCACCTCGTGCGCGATCACGTAGGCCTGGGCGAAGTCGCCCGGCGCGCCGAGCTGGCGGCGCAGGGTGTCGTAGAAGCTCAGGTCGATGTAGACCTTCTGGTCGCCCGGGCAGTAGAACGGGCCCATGGCGGACTGGCCGGTGCCGCAGGCCGTGGGCGTGGCGCCCCGGAACAGCACCAGGCGCGGCTTCTGGTACTGCGCACCGGCCTGCTGGAACACCTGGCCCCACACGTCTTCCGTGCCACCGAGCACGGCGGCGACGAACTTGCCCATGTCGTCGGTGGGCGCCTGCGTCGGGCCCTGGGTGGTCTCCACCTGGGCCGTGGGCGCCTCACCGCCCACGCCGCCGAGCACGCCCAGGATGGTCATGGGGTTGATGCCGAAGATCCAGCCCGCCACCAGCGCGACGGCGATGGTGCCCAGGCCGATGCCGCGCCCGCCGACCCGCCGGCCGCCGCCCAGGCCACCGAGCCCACCGCCGCCCGGGTCGGCGCGGCGGTCTTCGATCTGATCGGACTGGCGGTTGTTTTCCCACTTCATGACATGGCTCCTCAGCGACCTCGATACGGGTGCGGGTAGCCCATTATGAAGCGGGTACAGGCCCGCAGGACTCAGGCGACAGCAGGCGCGCAGGCGCTGGTCGGGCGGCCCTGGAAGTCGGTCCAGCAACGGCGGCCGAAGTCGTAGAGCTTGCAACGGCGCGCGGTGTCGAAGTACCAGCGCCACGAGAAACGCTGCACGATGATGCGGCCCGGCAAAGCGTCCTCCAGCAGGCGCTGCACGCCTTCGAGCTGGTAGAGCGGGATGCTCATGTCCACATGGTGCGCGGTGTGCTCCATGATGTGGTGCAGCATCGCGCCGATGCGCAGCGGGAAGGTGAGATGCACCGTGGTCGAGACGAAGGGCGCGGCACGGCCCCAGGCGGCCTTGTCGTCGTGCCACTGCACCGCGGTGTGGGTGTGGTGCACGTAGACCACGAAACCGATCATCGCGTTCCAGAACAGGAAGGGCACGGCAAAGCCCATGGCCAGCAGCAGCCAGGCCGACTGGCCGGTGGCCGAAGCGGCGGCCACGAGACCGCCGATCCACGCCAACGCGCAGGCACTGACGAACACGCCGTCCCACACGAACTCCGCGCGCCGCGTGCCCATGTACGTCTTGCGGGGGAAGAACATGCGGTGCCACCACATCTCCACCAGGTAGTAGAGCGCCGGACCGAAGCCGCTGCGGTACACGCGCTCCATGGCGCGGCGCATCGGCGAGAGCGCGGCGAATTCCTCGCGCGTGAGCGGCGCCCACACGAAGTCCACCCCCTTGAGGTTGGTGTAGCCGTGGTGCACCACGTTGTGCCCCACCTCCCACAGGCTGTAGGGCGTGAGCGAGGGCAGCATGGCGATGCGGCCCAGCACGCGGTTGAGCCCGCGATGCGGTGTGTAGCTCTGGTGGCAGGCGTCGTGGCCGATGATGAACAGCCGGCCGATCATGAAACCCGCCGCCAGCCCGCACAGCAGCTTGGCCCACACGGCGGCGAACAGCACGGTGCCAGCCATGAGCGCGGCGAAGACCACCCAGTCGAACACCAGCAGCGCGATGGCGCGCGCGGTGCGCCGCTCGACGAGCGGGGCCAGCCAGCCCCGGATCACCTTGCGGTGCGGCAGGGGTTGACCGACAGGAATGGGGTCGGGGGAAGAAAAGCCGGGCGGGTTGCGTGACATGCCCGGCATGCTATCGGCCGGGTCGCCCGGCCGCCTTGACCTGGGTCAAGGCATGCGAACCGTCAGGCCTTGGGCAGCGTGACGCCGATCTGGCCCTGGTACTTGCCGCCCCGGTCCTTGTAGGAAGTCTCACAGACCTCGTCGCTCTCGAAGAACAGCACCTGGGCACAGCCCTCGCCCGCGTAGATCTTGGCCGGCAGCGGCGTGGTGTTGCTGAACTCCAGCGTCACATAACCTTCCCACTCGGGCTCGAAGGGCGTGACGTTGACGATGATGCCGCAGCGCGCGTAGGTGCTCTTGCCCAGGCAGATGGTGAGCACGTTGCGCGGGATGCGGAAGTACTCCATCGTGCGCGCCAGCGCGAAGCTGTTGGGCGGGATCACGCAGACATCCTTGTTGATGTCCACGAAGCTGTTCTCGTCGAAGTTCTTCGGGTCCACCACGGTGCTGTGGATGTTGGTGAACACCTTGAATTCCGGGGCGCACCGGATGTCGTAGCCGTAGCTCGACGTGCCGTAGCTGATGACCTTCTTGCCATCCACCGCCCGCACCTGGTTGGGCTCGAACGGTTCGATCAGGCCGTGTTGCTCGGCCATGCGGCGGATCCATTTGTCGCTTTTGATGCTCATGGGGCGCGATTGTAGGTGCCGCGCCCACCCGCTCCGGCGTGGAGAGAGCCCCCATGAAGTTCCCGGAATTTCAGTAATTACTGAAAATTCAAGCCAAACCAGCTACATTCCCGGGCATGCCATTGCAAGACCACCTCCCGCCCCTCAACCGCGAGTTCGTTGCCCACTTCGGGGAAATGGGCAGCCGCTGGGGCATCAACCGCACCGTGGGCCAGATCTACGCCCTGCTGTTCATCTCCCCCAACGCGCTCAACGCCGACGAGATCGCCGAGACGCTGGAGTTCTCGCGATCGAACGTGAGCATGGGCTTGAAGGAGCTGCAGGCCTGGCGCCTGGTGCGCCTGCGCCACCAGCCGGGCGACCGGCGCGAGTACTTCGAGGCGCCGGCCGATGTGTGGGAGATCTTCCGTGTGCTGGCCGAGGAGCGCCGCCGCCGCGAAGTGGAGCCCACCCTGTCCATGCTGCGCACCGCGCTGCTGGAAACGCCCAAGACCGACGCCGAGCGCCATGCGCAGGCCCGCATGCGCGAGATGCACGACCTGATCGACCGCCTCATGACCTGGTTCGACGACGTGCAGAAACTGGCCCCGGAAACCGCGATGCAGCTGATGGGCATGGGCGCGACCGTCACGCGCGTGCTCGAACTCAAGGACCGGCTCACGGGCAAGGCGGCGGGCCGCAGCGCTCGTCCCGAGAAACTGCCCGACGCGGCCTGACCCCTCACGACAAGAACCCCACGGAGAACCCCATGGACGCCCTGATCCTTTCGCGCATCCAGTTCGCGGCCAACATCAGCTTTCACATCCTGTTCCCGACCATCACGATCGCGATGGGCTGGTTCCTGCTGTTCTTCCGCATCCGCTACCTCAAGACGCGCGACCCGGCGTGGGAGGAGGCCTACTACTTCTGGACCAAGGTGTTCGCCCTGAGCTTCGCGCTGGGCGTGGTCTCGGGCATCGTGATGAGCTTCCAGTTCGGCACCAACTGGCCCGGCTTCATGGAGCGGGCCGGCAACATCGCGGGCCCGCTGCTGGGCTACGAGGTGCTGACCGCCTTCTTCCTGGAGGCCAGCTTCCTGGGCATCATGCTGTTCGGCCGGGGCCGCGTGAGCGAACGCGTGCACCTGGCCGCCACCTTCCTGGTGGCCTTCGGCACCACCATGTCGGCGTTCTGGATCCTGAGCCTGAACTCGTGGATGCAGACCCCCGCGGGCTTCGAGATCGTGGACGGCAAGTTCATCCCGGTGGACTGGTTCGCCGTGGTGTTCAACCCCTCCTTCCCCTACCGCCTGGCGCACAAGCTGCTGGCCTCGGCCCTCACGGCCTCGTTCCTCATCGCCGGCCTCTGCGCCTGGCAGCTCATCAAGGGCAGCGCCACCGGCGGCACGCACAAGGCCTTGCGCACGGCCATCATCGCCGCCTCGGTCGCCATGCCGCTGCAGTTCCTGGCCGGCGACATGCACGGCCTGAACACGCTGGAACACCAGCCCGCCAAGATCGCGGCGCTCGAAGGCATCTGGCACACCGAGAAGAGCGCGCCGCTCACGCTGTTCGGCATTCCCGACGAAGCCGCCGGCACCACCCACTACGCGGTGAAGATCCCCAAGATGGCGAGCCTGATCCTGGCGCACGACATGGACGCGGAACTCAAGGGCCTGAATGAATTTCCGAACGCCCACCCGCCGGTGGCGCCGATCTTCTGGGCCTTTCGCGTGATGGTGGGCGTGGGCTCGCTGATGCTGGTGGTGGCCTGGGTGTCGGCCTGGCTGCTCTGGCGCCGGCGCCGCCAGCCGCGAGGCTCGATGGACCTGCCCAAGCCCGCGCTCTACGTGCTGGCAGGCATGACCTTCTCGGGCTGGCTCGCCACGCTCTCGGGCTGGTACGTCACCGAAATCGGCCGCCAGCCCTTCCTCGTCTACGGCCACCTGCGCACCGCCGAGGTCGCCACGAACCTGCCCTCGCCCATGATCGCGACCACGCTCGCGGCCTACCTCATCGTCTACGGGCTCTTGCTCATCACCTACGTCGGCGTGCTCAAGTACATGGCCGAACACCCGTTCAAACATGCCCCCGAAGCGCCCCACGGCGCCGAACTTGGCAAGGCCGGCGTCTGAACGAACGGAGAACACCCCATGAACATGACCACCTGGGCCGAAGTGCTCCCCCTCATCTTCCTGGCCGTGATGGGCCTGGCCCTGCTCGCCTACGTGATCCTCGACGGCTACGACCTCGGCGTGGGCCTGCTGCTGCCCCTGGCCGAGAGCAAGGAGCAGAAGGACACCATGATCTCCAGCATCGGCCCGTTCTGGGACGCCAACGAAACCTGGCTCGTGCTCGGTGTCGGTGTGCTGCTGGTGGCCTTTCCGATGGCACACGGCCTGGTGCTGCAGGCGCTCTACCTGCCGGTGGCGGTGATGCTGATCGGCCTGATCCTGCGCGGCGTGGCGTTCGACTTCCGCGTGAAGGCACCCACGAAGTACGTGCCGTTCTGGAACCGCGCCTTCTTCGTCGGCTCGCTGCTGGCCAGCGCCTCGCAGGGCTGGATGCTGGGCAGCTACATCACCGGCTTCGACAAGGGCTGGCTGGGCCTGTCCTTCAGCCTGGGCATTGCGCTCACGCTGCCGGCGGCCTACATCCTGCTCGGTGCGGGCTGGCTGATCATGAAGACCGAGGGCGAGCTGCAGGCCCACGCGGTGCGCTGGGCGGCCCGCGTGCTGTGGCCCATGGGTGTTGCGCTGGTGGCGATCTCGGCGGCCACGCCGCTGGTCAACCCCGGCGTGGTGGCCAAGTGGTTCAGCGTGCCCGAGGTGTTCGGCCTGATGCCGATTCCCCTGAGCTGCGCGATCGCCTTCTTCGCGGTGCGCTGGGTGGTCACGCACCCCAATGTGGTGAAGGCGGGCTACGGCTGGGTGGTGTTTGCCGCCACGGTGCTGATCTTCGTGCTGGCTTTCTTCGGCCTGGCGTACAGCATCTTCCCCGACATCGTGATCGGCCGCATGAACGTGTGGCAGGCCGCCGTGTCCACCGGCTCGCTCACCGTCATCTTCATCGGTGTGGCCATCACGCTGCCGGTGATCATCATCTACACCATCTACATGTACCGGGTGTTCTGGGGCAAGGCACGGGCGTTGACGTACAACTGACCCATCCGATCGGATCAGGTTGCCAGATCAACCTTACAAATTCACACACTTGACACGTCAAGTCTGCATCGTCGCGGGTTTTCAACAACCCGAGGACGATGCATGTTTGCAAAGAAGAGCGCGCGCTGGACCACCAGCGCTGTGACGTTGGCGGCCACCCTGACACTGGCGGCCTGCGGCGGAGGCGGCGGTGAAGCGTCTGCGCCATCCAACCCGACCCCGCCGCCCACCAACCC